>JBBDIX010000057.1:0-3210 GCA_040880235.1 Nitriliruptoraceae bacterium | reverse complement strand
GCGATTCGTGAGGGTGGCCGCACCGTTGGTGCAGGCCGCGTCACCAAGATCCTCGAATAGGACATCGTGATGGTTACCGACCAGAAGATCAGGATCCGCCTCAAGGCGTACGACCACGAGGTCCTCGACCGTTCCGCGAAGGAGATCGTGGACACGGTGGAGGCCACGGGGGCGCACGTCACCGGGCCGGTCCCGTTGCCGACCGAACGCAACGTGTGGTGTGTCATCCGGTCCCCGCACAAGTACAAGGACTCGCGGGAGCACTTCGAGATGCGCACCCACAAGCGGCTGATCGACATCCACCAGCCCACGCAGAAGACCATCGACAAGCTGATGGGACTCTCGCTGCCGGCCGGCGTGGACATCGAGATCAAGCTCTGACGCAGACATCCGCAGCGCCGCGCGACGACACCGTCGTGACCCCGTGACACCCACGGGACACCGGCACGAAACGTACGTAGGAGACCCTCCGATGGCTTCCAAGGGCATCCTCGGGACCAAACTCGGGATGACGCAGGTGTTCGACGAGAATCATCTCGTCGTGCCCGTGACCGTGGTCAGGGCCGAGCCCAACACGGTCACGCAGGTCAAGACCGAGAAGACCGACGGCTACGTCGCGGTCCAGCTCGCCCATGGCGACGCGAAGCACGTGAACCGTCCGATGCGAGGTCACCTCGCCAAGGCGGGAATCGAGCGTGCGCGCGTGCTCGCCGAGTTGCGTCTGTCCCCGGGCGACGAGCTGCCCGAGGTCGGTTCGACGGTCACCGTCGAGACCTTCTCTCGCGGCGACATCGTGGACGTGACGGGCACCAGCCGAGGCAAGGGCTTCGCCGGTGTGATGAAGCGTCACAACTTCGCGGGCCTGGGCGACGGGCACGGGGTGAAGAAGAAGAACCGCCACCCCGGCGCCGTCGGAGCCTGTGCGACCCCGGGTCGCACGTTCCGGGGCCAGCGGATGGCCGGACGCATGGGCGGCGACCGCGTCACCGTCCAGAACCTCGAGATCGTCGACGTCGACACGGAGCACCAGCTCCTGCTCGTCCGGGGGGCACTGCCCGGTCCGGACGGCCAGGTCGTCCTGGTCCGCTCTGCGGTGAAGGCCAAGGCGTCCAAGGATGGTGAGGCCTGATGGCGACCAACGAGAGCCCGAACGAGTCCACGGACGAGTCGATGGCGAAGAAGGCGACGGCGAAGAAGGCGACGGCGAAGAAGGCCGCGGTGAAGAAGTCGACGGCGAAGAAGGCGACGGCGAAGAAGGCGACGGCGAAGAAGGCGACGGCGAAGAAGGCCGCGGCGAAGAAGGCCACGTCGGACACCGCGTCCGCCGCGATCGCGTCCGACACCGCGCCGGCGAAGAAGGCCGCCGCGAAGCGGTCGACCGCGCCTGCGGGCGAGGTCGCCCCCCTCGACGTGGACGTGCTCGCGCGCGATGGCAGCCGTGTCGGCTCCATCGAGCTGCCGGCGGACTGGTTCGACGGGAAGATCAACATCCCCGTCATGCACCAGGTCGTCACGGCGCAGCTCGCCGCTGCCCGTCAGGGCACCCACAAGACCAAGACACGCGGCGAGGTCGCCGGTGGTGGCCGCAAGCCCTGGCGCCAGAAGGGCACCGGGCGTGCCCGCCACGGGTCGATCCGTTCTCCGCAGTGGATCGGTGGTGGTGTCGCGCACGGTCGCGTCCCCAAGGACTGGTCGGTGCGCGTCAACAAGAAGGTCAAGCGTGCGGCACTCCGCTCGGCGCTCACGGACCGTCGCCAGTCGGGCGTCGTGAGGGTCGTGCGGGACCTCGCCTTCGACGCACCGCGCACTCGTGACGCCGTCGCGATGCTCGAGGCCGTCAATGCGGGCGGCAAGGCCCTGGTGGTCGTTGCCGACCGGCACGAGGCCACCGTGCTGTCGATGCGCAACCTGCCCACGGCCCACCTGCTGGTCGTCGACCAGCTCAACACACACGACGTGCTCAACAGCGACGTGGTGGTCTTCGAGGAGGCCGCACTCGCCCTCATCGGCACGGGCCGACGGTCCAGCACCGTCGAGGAGGTCGGAGCATGAAGGACCCACGTGACGTGATCCTGCGCCCGGTCATCTCCGAGAAGACCTACGGGCTGATCGACCAGAACAAGTACACGTTCATCGTCGATCCTCGGTCGAACAAGACGGAGATCCGTCAGGCCATCGAGAAGATCTTCGACGTGAAGGTCACCAGCGTCAACACGATGAACCGCATGGGCAAGCGCAAGCGTCGCGGGATCATCGTCGGCAAGCGTCCGGACCTCAAGCGAGCAATCGTGACCGTTGCCGAAGGCGACGAGATCGAGCTGTTCGGCACGGGCCTGTAGGTCCTCGAAAGGCAACTGTCATGGCCATCCGAAAGTACAAGCCGACCACGCCGGCCCGGCGTGGCGCGTCGGTCAGCGACTTCGCGTCGGTGACCCGTGCGCGCCCGGAGAAGTCGCTCGTCAGCGCGCTCCCGCGTACGGCCGGTCGCAACGTCCACGGTCGCATCACGAGCCGTCACCGCGGTGGTGGGCACAAGCGTCGCTTCCGTGTCATCGACTTCCGTCGCAACAAGGACGGGGTGCCTGCGACGGTTGCGTCGGTCGAGTACGACCCGAACCGTTCCGCTCGGATCGCCCTGCTGCACTACCACGACGGCGAGAAGCGCTACATCCTCGCGCCGAAGAACCTGCGCGTCGGACAGGTGGTCGAATCGGGCCCCGATGCGGACATCCGTGTCGGCAACGCCCTGCCCCTGCGCAACATCCCGGTCGGTACGACGATCCACGGTGTGGAGCTTCGTCCCGGCGGTGGTGCACGGTTCGGACGCTCGGCCGGAACCGCGATCCAGCTGCTGGCCAAGGAGGGCGCCAAGGCGGCCCTCCGGCTGCCCTCCGGAGAGATCCGGCTGGTCGATGCGCGCTGTCGCGCGACCATCGGCTCGGTCGGCAACGAGGAGCACGAACTCATCAACCTCGGGAAGGCCGGACGGTCTCGCTGGAAGGGTGTGCGTCCGCAGACCCGCGGTGTCGCCATGAACCCGGTCGACCACCCGCTCGGTGGTGGTGAGGGCAAGTCCTCCGGTGGCCGTCATCCGGTCGACCCGTGGGGCAATCCCGAACGCCGCACGCGCAAGCGCAGGCATCCATCCGACAAGTACATCATCCGCCGTCGCGGCAAGAACCGGAGGCGCTGACCATGCCCCGCTCACTG
>JBBDIX010000056.1:0-20860 GCA_040880235.1 Nitriliruptoraceae bacterium | reverse complement strand
TGCTTCGACCGCAAGGAGGCCAAGGACCACGGTGAGGGCGGATCGCTCGTCGGCGCCGTGCCACAGGACGGGACGCGTGTGGTCATCGTCGAGGACGTCACCACGGCAGGGACCTCGATCCGCCAGACCGTTCCCATGCTGCGCGCCGTCGCCGACATCGACCTCGTGGGCCTGGTCGTGGGCGTCGACCGCCAGGAACGTGGGATGCGTGCCGACGTGTCGGCACTCGAGGAACTGGGCGAGGAGCTGGGACTGCGCACCGTGGCGTTGGCCACGATCGACGACATCGTCGCGCGGCTCGGCCCACAGCTCGACCAGGACGTCCTCGATCGGATCGCGGCCTACCGCGCCGAGTACGGCCCACATCCGGCCTGAACCACGCGTCAGGCGCCGGCCATCTCCTGCGCGATCGCGACGGCGGCAGCCACGGGGTCGTCGGCACGAGTGATGGGCCGACCGATCACCAGCAGGTCGGCACCGGCCCGCAGTGTCGCTGCCGGGGTGGCGGGATCTGCGTGGTCGTCGGTCGTCGAACCGGCCGGACGGATCCCCGGGACCACCGCGAGCGGCCCGTCGCCGACTGCAGAGCGGATCGCCGGCAGCATGCCGGGGGCGCACACGAGCCCGGGTGCCCCCGCGCCGACCGCCATCGCCGCCAGACGCGCCGGGTGCTGCTCGTCGGTCGCCATGCCCACGGCCTCGCGGTCCGGCACCGACATCGACGTCAACACGGTGACCGCGAGCACCCGTCCTCGGTCTCCGAGTCCATCGACCGCGGCGCGCACCATGTCCGGCCCCCCGGATGCGTGGATCGTGAGCAGGCCGACGTCCAGATCGGCGAGCCGCGATGCGGCCCGTTCGACGGTCGTGGGGATGTCGTGCAGCTTCACGTCGAGGAACACCGGACCTGACGCACGGATGGCATGCACGGCCTCGGGACCGTGCGCACTGAAGAGTTCCAGGCCGACCTTGAACCAGCCGACGATCCCCTCGAGCGACCGCGCCAGTCGCTGGGCCTCCTGCAGCGTCTCCACGTCGAGTGCGACCACGATCCGATCCGACGGGTTCATGCGTCGTCCCGCCACGGCGTGACCGCACCGACGAGGTCACCGACGGAGTCGAGCCCGCGGTGGGACAACCAGGTGTCGAGTTCACGGGCGAGACGGGGTGCGACGAAGGGATCCACGAACGTCGCGGTTCCCACCTGGACCGCGGACGCGCCCGCTCGCAGCATCTGGACGACGTCGGTCACCGACTGCACGCCCCCACACCCGATGATCGGCAGGTCGGGCAGCGCGCGGTGCACCTGGTGGACGTTGCGTACCGCCACCGGGCGGATCGCTGGACCGGACAGGCCCCCGTACCCGTTGTACAGCGAAGGGCGGCCCGTCTCCGGATCGATCGCCATGCCGAGCAGGGTGTTGACGAGCGTCACACCCGACGCCCCTGCACGGGCGACCGCCCGTGCCACCTCGACGACGTCGGTGACGTCGGAGGTCAGCTTGGCGAACACCGGCACGTCGCTGTCACGACCGACCGCGGTGACCACCTCGGCGGACGCCTCGGGCGAACAGGCGAACACCAGGCCCCGGTGCTCCACGTTGGGGCACGACAGGTTGATCTCGATCGCCGCGATCCCCGGTTGGCGCCGCAGGATCCGTGCGACCTGACGGAACTCGTCGACGTCGCCCCCCGCGATCGACACCACCACGCGGGCACGGCGTTCCACCAGCCACGGCAGGTCGTGCTCGAGCCACGCACGGACCCCCGGGTTCTGCAGGCCGATGGCATTGAGCATCCCGGACGGGGCCTCGGCCATGCGGGGGGTCGGCAGACCGTCTCGCGGCTCGAGGGTCACCGACTTGACGACCACGGCGCCAAGGTCGCTCACGTCCCAGAAGCGATCGATCTCCGGTCCCGAGGCGAAGCATCCCGAGGCGGACAGGATCGGATTGGGCAGTTCGAGGCGTCCGACACTCGTGACGAGGCGTGGCGAGGTGGGCATCTCGACCGGCGCCGTCGCCCCGAACGCTCGGGAGGGCCCTTGCGTGTCCGCGACCCGGCGCACGTCACCGGCCATCAGGTCACCTCTCCGGCATCGAGGAGCCCGTCGCCCACCGGCTCCGCGGGATCACCCATCTCCCCGACCTCGACGGGTGCCGCCCATCGCGTCTCGTTCCATGCCACCCGTGCACCGTTGAGCACCGGACCCTCGAGGCACGTACGGCGCATGCGGGACGTCCCGTCCCGACCACGCACCGGCATCACACACGTGAAGCACACCCCCACGCCGCAGGCCATGTGTTCCTCGACGGCCACCTGGACCGGCACCCCGACGTCGGCACACACGTCGGACACGGCCCGCAACATCGCGTTGGGCCCGCACGCGTACACGACGCCCGCGCCGGTGTCCGTGAGGATCTCGGCGAGCACGTCGGTGACCCGTCCCTGCACCCCGTACGACCCGTCCTCGGTGGTGAACGTCGCGCTGACCGACGCGCTGCGCGCCTCGACGGGACTGTGGAGGCGTTCGGCGCTCGCGGCACCGACGAGCATGTCCACACGCAACTGACGGTCGGTCAGGTCCCTCGCGAGCGGGATCAGGGGCGCCACGCCGTAGCCGCCACCCACGAGCAGGCATCCCACACGACGCTGTGGGAGCGGGAAGCCGTTGCCGAGCGGCCCGATGACGTCGATCACGTCGTGCAGGCCCGCGGTGGTCAGCCAACGCGTCCCCGACCCGTGGGCGTCGAACACGATGTCGATCGTGCCTGCGGCTGCGCCCTGTCGCGTGATCCCCGCGATGGAGAACGGACGGCGCAGCATGGTCCCGGGAGCCTCCACGGCGACGTTGACGAACTGGCCGGCCCGGGCCCGGCGGGCGATCTCCGGGGCCGCGAGCGACAGCAGCCAGTAGGGACCGTCCTGCCGCCGCGCGATCACCTCGCAGTTGGCCTGTACCGGCATCGCCGGGTCACTGCGTCCGCGCGCCACACCGGCTCGTCGTCGCACGCTCATGCTCCATCCATCTCGATCGCGCGGCGCACCGTGTCGCGGAACTCGGACTGGTACTCCTGCAGGGTGCGCACCGTCCCCGTCCCGGCCCGCAGCGCCTCGATCCCGTGCACGGCGGCGAGGATGCCCGCAAGCGTGGTGATGCACGGTACGCCGTTGCCGACGGCGGCCTGACGGATCGCGTAGCCGTCACCCCGCGTGCGGGACCCGAACGGTGTGTTGAGGACGAGGTCGATCGCACCAGACTCGATCTGGTCGATCAGGTCGGTCTCTCCGTCGGACACCTTGCCCACGACCGCCGTCGGGATCGACGCCCGCTGCAGCACCTCCGCGGTCCCCTGCGTGGCGACGAGCGAGAATCCGAGATCCACCAGTCGCTTCACGGGGAACACGATGGCGCGCTTGTCGCGGTTGGCCACCGACACGAACACCGTGCCCGAGGTGGGAAGCACCATGGAACCCGTACCCACCTGTGACTTGGCGAACGCGGCGCCGAAGTCCAGGTCGATGCCCATGACCTCACCGGTCGAGCGCATCTCCGGTCCGAGCAGGGTGTCCACCCCCGGGAAGCGGTCGAAGGGCAGGACCGCCTCCTTGACGGCGATGTGCGCCGTCTGGGGACCGTCGACCATGTCGAGACCCGGCACCATCCCCTCCGCCCGCAGGTCCGCGAGCGACGACCCCGCCATGACCCGCGCGGCGACCTTCGCCAACGGTGTCCCGGTCGCCTTCGAGGTGAACGGCACCGTGCGTGATGCGCGAGGATTGGCCTCGATGCACCAGAGGGTCTCGTCCTTCACGGCGAACTGGACGTTGATCAGCCCCCGCACCCCCAGCCCCGCGGCGATACCGCGCGTGACGTCGCGCACGTGTCGCTGCTGTGCGCGACCGAGGGTGAACGGTGGGATCGTGCAGGCCGAGTCGCCCGAGTGGACCCCCGCCTCCTCGATGTGCTCGAGCACCCCACCCACGAACAGTTCGGTGCCGTCGAACACCGCATCGACATCCAGTTCGATGGCGCCCTCGAGGAAACGGTCGATGAGGATCGGCTGCCGGGGATTCGCGGCGGCCGCCTCCCGGAGGTAGCCCTCCAGCGCGGTGTCGTCGTAGACGATCTGCATGGCGCGTCCGCCGAGCACGTACGACGGCCGCACCAGCACGGGATAGCCGATGCGATCGGCGACGCCACGCGCCTCCTCGACCGACGTGGCCATGCCTCCCGGCGGCATCGCGACGTCGAGCGTCTCCATCAGCGCGGCGAATCGTCCGCGGTCCTCGGCGGCGTCGATGGCGTCCGGCGAGGTTCCCCAGATCGGCACGCCGGCCTCCTCGAGGTCGCGCGCCAGCTTCAGCGGTGTCTGGCCCCCCAGCTGGACGAGCACCCCGTCGGGACGTTCACGGCGGCACACCTCGAGCACGTCCTCGAGCGTGAGCGGTTCGAAGTACAGGCGGTCGGCGGTGTCGTAGTCGGTGGAGACGGTCTCCGGATTGCAGTTGACCATGATGGTCTCGTAGCCGGCATCACGCAGGGCCAGCACGGCGTGGACACAGCAGTAGTCGAACTCGACGCCCTGTCCGATGCGGTTGGGCCCGGACCCGAGCACGAGCACCTTGCGGCGGTCGGAGTCACGAACCTCGTCCTCGTGGGCATACGTCGAGTAGTGGTACGGCGTGTACGCCTCGAACTCCGCGGCACAGGTGTCGACGGTCTTGAACACCGGTTCGATGCCGCTGGCGCGGCGTCGCGCACGAACGGCCGCCTCGTCGGTGCCGAGGACCCTGGCGAGCTGGACGTCGGAGAACCCATCGGCCTTGGCGGCCCACAACAGGTCGTCGTCCACCGCGTCGAGGGCCCCGCAGGCCTCGACCTGTCGCCGTCGCTCGACGAGCTGCTCGAGCTGGTCGAGGAACCACGGGTCGATGCCGGTCAGCTCGTGGACCCGATCGACGCTCCATCCGCGACGCAGTGCCTCGTCGAGGGCATCGACACGTTCCGCCGTCGGGCGCACCAGGCGCTCCTCGAGGGTCCCGTCGTCGATGTCCTCGGATTCGCGGTCACCGAACCCGAAGCGTCCCTCCTCGAGGCTGCGGATCGCCTTGTTGAACGCCTCCGTGAACGTCGCACCGATCGCCATGACCTCGCCCACCGACTTCATGCGGGTCGTGAGCGTGTCGTCGGTGCCCGAGAACTTCTCGAACGTGAACCGTGGGATCTTGACGACGACGTAGTCGATCGACGGCTCGAACGCGGCACGCGTCTCCCGGGTGATGTCGTTGGCGATCTCGTCGAGCGTGTAGCCGATGGCCAACCGCGCCGCGATCTTCGCGATCGGGAACCCCGTCGCCTTGCTGGCGAGTGCCGACGAGCGCGACACGCGCGGATTCATCTCGATGACGATCTGACGCCCCGTCTTCGGGTCGACCGCGAACTGGACGTTGGAGCCGCCGGTCTCGACACCGATCCTGCGCAGCACCGCGAACGACGCATCGCGCATGCGCTGGTACTCAGGGTCCGACAGGGTCATGGCCGGCGCAACGGTGATCGAGTCGCCGGTGTGGACCCCCATTGGGTCGAGGTTCTCGATCGAGCAGACGACCACGGCGTTGTCGGCGCGGTCGCGCATGACCTCGAGCTCGAACTCCTTCCAGCCGAGCAGTGACTCCTCGATGAGGACCTCGTGCACGGGCGAGTCCGCCAGCCCCTGGCGGATCATCCGGGTCAGTTCCTCGGCGGTGTAGGCGATGCCGCCGCCCTTGCCGCCGAGCGTGAACGATGGGCGCAGCACGACCGGGAAGCCATACTCCTTCGCCGCCTGCTGGGCCTCCGGCTCGGAACGCACGTAGGCCGACCGGGCGGACTCGAGCCCGATCTCGTCCATCGCGTCGCGGAAGCGCAGTCGGTCCTCCGCGGTGCGGATCGCCTCCAGGTTGGCGCCGAGCACCTCGACACCGAAACGGTCGAGCACCCCGGCCTCGGACAGCTCGATGGCGAGGTTGAGCGCGGTCTGACCACCGAGCGTGGCCAGCAGCGCGTCCGGCCGCTCGCGTTCGATGATCGCGGCGACCGAGGCGCAGGTCAGCGGCTCCACGTAGGTCGCGTCGGCGAAGTCGGGGTCGGTCATGATCGTGGCCGGGTTGGAGTTGACCAGCACCACGCGCAGGCCCTCTTCGCGCAGCACCTTGCATGCCTGGGTGCCCGAGTAGTCGAACTCGCAGGCCTGGCCGATCTGGATCGGACCAGACCCGAGCACCAGCACACTCGACAGGTCATCGCGGCGTGGCATCAGTTGGTCCCCCCGGATCCGGCGTCGATCAGGTCGAAGAAGTCGGCGAACAGGTGGCGCGCATCGAGCGGCCCGGGTGCAGCCTCCGGGTGGTACTGGACGCTGAACGCCGGGACGTCGTGCGCCCGAAGTCCCTCACACACCCCGTCGTTGAGGTTCACGTGCGACACCGACACACGCCCGTGGGCCGTGTCGAAGGTGTGCTCGTCGAGCTGCTCGCCGAGCGTGGTCGGGTCGACGGCGAACCCGTGGTTGTGGGAGGTGATCTCCACCCGTCCGTCGCTGCGGCGCAGCACCGGCTGGTTGATCCCACGGTGGCCGAACGTGAGCTTGTGGGTGCGGGCTCCCAACGCATGGCCGAGCAGCTGGGACCCGAGACAGATCCCGAACACCGGGACGCGCCCGAGCAGCTCGCGGGTGGTGGCGATGCCGGTGGCGACGGTGGACGGGTCGCCGGGGCCGTTGGACAGCAGGACCCCGTCGGGTTCGACGCCCAGCACGTCGTCGGCCGAACTCGACCCGGGCAGCACGTGCACCTCGGCACCGAGCTCGGCCAGACACCGAGCGATCGAGCGCTTGGTGCCGTGATCGACGAGTGCGATGCGCCGGGTGCGCTCCCCCACGGGTGGCACGACGTAGGCCGCGCGGGTGGACACCTCCGAGGCCAGCTCCTGGCCCTCCATGCCGGGACTGTCGAGCACCTGCGCGACGAGTTCGTCGACGTCGAGCACCTCGGTCGACAGGGCCGCGCGCATCGCGCCGCGGTCGCGCAGGTGACGGGTGATCCGGCGGGTGTCGATCCCCTCGATCGAGACGATGCCCTCATCGCGCAGCGCGTCGACGAGGCTGGCCTCGGCGCGCCACGACGAGGGGCGGCGGGCAGCGGACCGCACGACGAACCCGGAGACCTGGATGGCGTCGGACTCGGCGTCGGCCGCGTTCATGCCGTAGTTGCCGATGTGGGCCGCGGTCATCAGCACGATCTGACGCCGATAGGAGGGGTCGGTGAGCACCTCCTGGTAGCCGGTCATCCCGGTGTTGAACACGGCCTCGCCGAAGACGGTGCCGGGGGCACCGATCGACGTTCCCCGTGCATGGGTTCCGTCCTCGAGCACGAACAGGGCATCGGTCATCCAGGCACCTCGGTCACGACGGTGGCGTCCCTCAGGGTGAAGCGGCCGCGCAGCATCGTGTGCACGGCGCGTCCGTGCAGCTCCATGCCGGCGTACGGGGTGTTGCGTGAACGGCTCTGCAGACGGTCCGCGTCGACGGTGACCACCGCACCGGGGTCGACGACCACCAGGTTGGCGTGCGCGCCGGCGACGACCGGACCACCGTGGCCACCGACGTCGCGCACCGCGGCGGGACCGCTGGTGAGCCGCTCGACGGCGGTGAGCGGGTCGAGGATCCCCGGCTGGACGAGGAAGGTGTTGACGACCGCGAAGGCGTGCTCGAGCCCCAGCATCCCGCACGGCGCGTGTTCCCACTCCCGGTCCTTGGACTCCGGGGCGTGGGGTGCGTGGTCGGTGGCGACGATCCCGATGGTGCCGTCGGCGAGCGCCTCACGCACCGCCTCGACGTCCTGCTCGGTGCGTACCGGCGGGTTGACCTTGAACACCGGGTCGAAGCTGCGCACCCGTTCGTCGGTCAGCACCAGGTGGTGGGGCGTGACCTCGGCGGTGACCCGCACCCCGCGAGCCCGGGCGGCCCGGATGAGCTCGACCGACCCCGCGGCGCTGACGTGCGGCACGTGCAGCCGAGCGCCGGCCCCGGCGGCCAGGATCAGGTCGCGCGCGATCATGATCTCCTCGGCCTCGCGGGGCCAACCGGGCAGCCCCAGGACCGACGACACCGCACCCTCGTGCATCTGGCTACCGCGGGTCAGCGTCGGTTCCTCGGCGTGGTTGCACACGACCACGTCGAACGCCGTCGAGTACTGCAGTGCCCGACGCATGACGAGACTGTCGGCGACCGGACGGCCGTCGTCGGAGAAGAAGTCGACCCCGGCGGCCGAGTCGCGCAGTTCGCCGAACTCGGCCAGTTCCTGGCCCTGCAGGCCCTTCGTGAGGGCGCCGACGGGGAACACGTCGACGAGCCCGACGCGCCTTCCGCGGCTCCACACGAACTCGGCGACCGCGGCCGAGTCGCACACGGGGTCGGTGTTGGCCATGGCGCACACGGCCGTGTAGCCCCCGACCACCGCAGCACGCGACGCGGTCTCCACGTCCTCGGCATCCTCGAACCCTGGTTCACGCAGATGGGTGTGCAGGTCGACGAACCCGGGGGTGACCCAGCAGCCCTCACAGTCGATCGCCTCCGCGTCGGGGTGGTCGATGCCCGGCGCCACCTCGACGATGCGTTCACCCTCGATGAGCACGTCCGCCACCGTGTCGGTGCCGTGGACCGGATCGAGGACCCGGCCTGACCGGAGCAGCAACGGACGGGTCATGCTCCCTCCTCCACGCGCGACAGCAGCAGGTACAGGCACGCCATGCGCACCGCGATGCCGTTGGTGACCTGTTCGGTCACCACACTGCGAGGCCCGTCGGCGACCTCCCCGGTCACCTCCACCCCGCGGTTCATCGGGCCGGGATGCAGCACGATCGCACCGGGGCGCATCATCTCCTGGCGTCGAGCGTCCATCCCCCACAGCCGCGCGTACTCCCGCGACGACGGGAAGAACCCGCTCTGCATCCGTTCCCGCTGCACGCGCAGCAGGTAGATCGCGTCGACGGCACCGACGACCTCGTCGAGGTGCCCGGTCACCTCGACGTCCCAGGCCTCCACGGCCGGAGGCAGCAGCGTCGGGGGGGCGACGAGCACCACCTCGGCGCCGAGCAGCCGCAGCGCGGCGACCTCACTGCGCGCCACGCGCGAGTGCAGCACGTCACCCACGATGGCGACCCGCCGTCCCGCGAGGTCGCCCAGGTGACGTCGCATGGTGAACACGTCGAGCAGCGCCTGAGTGGGGTGCTGGTGGGCACCGTCCCCCGCGTTGAGGATCGGCACGTCGAGCCATCCGGCCAGCTGCGCGGGCGCCCCCGCGGACCCGGAGCGCACGACCACGCAGTCGACCCCCATCGCGTCCAGCGTCAGCGCCGTGTCCTTGAACGACTCGCCCTTGGAGACCGACGAGCCACTGGCGGAGAAGTTGATGACCTCACCCGACAGCCGTTTCGCCGCCAGGTCGAAGCTCAGCCTCGTGCGCGTGGAGTCCTCGAGGAACAGGTTGCAGATGACTCGTCCGCGCAGGGTGGGCACGGTGTTTCGTTCCCGGCGCGCGATGGGCAGCATCTGCTCGGCGGTGTCGAGGATGCGCACGACGTCGGCCGTGGTCAGGTCGTCGATCGACATCAGGTGGCGCATCAGCCGTCACCATCCACGACGGCGTCGCGTCCGTCTGTCTCGTCGAGCAGCACCCGGATGCGGTCGTCATACGCGGTCGGCAGGTTCTTGCCGACGTGGTCAGCCCGGATCGGCAGCTCGCGGTGACCGCGGTCCACCAGCGCCACCAGGCGGATCCGGGCGGGTCGCCCGAGTTCGGCCAGCGCGTCGAGCGCAGCACGGATGGTGCGGCCGGTGTAGAGCACGTCGTCGACGAGCACGACGGTGCGCCCGTCCACGTCCACGGGTACGTCGGTCTCGGCGAGCGGCCGGGGGGCCTGACGCGCGAGGTCGTCGCGGTAGAGCGTGACGTCGAGCGCGCCGGACGGGACGTCGTGGCCCTCGAACGAGGAGATCTCCCGCGCGAGGCGCCGCGCGAGCGGCGCACCGCGGGTGTGGATGCCGACCAGTACGAGCCCGTCGGTGCCCCGGTTCGCCTCCACGATCTCGTGCGCGAGGCGCGTGATCGTGCGACGGATCTCGTCGGCATCCATGATGAGGGTCATGCCACGACCTGCGGATCGGATCCGTGTGCACGGATCGCAGGCGGGCAGAGCCGACGGCTCAGCGTCATGCAGGGTCCCTTTCCGGCCTCACGGGACCGGTCGTTAAAGGGTTGGTGTGTCGTCGTCGGGCACCATACCAGACGCCTCGAGATCGGACGCCTCGAGGTCCCTGCGTATGGCCTCCAGCACCCCGTTGACGAACCGCCCGGAGTCTCCCGTCGACAGGTCCTTCGCGAACTCCACGGCCTCGTCGATCACCACGGCGGCTGGCGTGTCCTGCTGGAGCAGTTCGAAGGTCGCCAGGCGCAGCACGGTGCGGTCGACCACCGGCATCCGCGCAACCTGCCAACTGCGCGAGAACCGGGTGATCCGGGCGTCGAGGTCCGATCGATGGTTCACCACACCGATCACGAGCGTGCGCGTGAACCCGTCGATCGGGCCCACCGACCGCAGGCGTCGCGCCGTCTCCAGCTCCCCGTCGTCCTCCCGTTCGCCATCGACCTCGTCGAGCAACCCGGTCACCGAGCGGTCCGCCGCGGCCTCCTCGAGCAGCTCGCGGGCATCGACACCCCGGAGATCCGCCTGGAACAGCAGACGCAGGGCTCGGGACCGCGATCGGTGCGGATTCGAGGTGTCCGTACGACGAATCGTGTCGCGCCGGACGGGGCGCTCGGCGTCAGGCACGGGAGATGTAGTCACCCGTGCGCGTGTCGACCTTGATCTTCTCCCCCGGCTCGATGAACAGCGGCACGTGGACGACCCGGCCGGTCTCGAGCGTCGCGGGCTTCGTCGCCGACGTGGCGGTGTTTCCCGCGAACCCGGGGTCGGTCTCCGCGATCGCCAGAACCTTGGACGCCGGCAGTTCGACGCCGACGATGCGTCCGTCGTACACCTCGATCTGCAGATCGTCGCCCTCGACCAGGAAGTCCGCCGCCTCGCCGATCGCGACCGCGGGTGCCTCGCGCTGCTCGAAGGTGGTGGAGTCCATCAGCACGTAGGCGTCGCCCTCGCGGTACAGGAACTGCACCGTGGTTCGCTCCACGATCGCCTGTTCCACGTCCTCACCGGCACGAAAGGTCTTCTCCACGACCTTGCCGGACTCGACCTCCTTGAGCCTGGTGCGCACGACCGCACCGCCCTTGCCCGGCTTGTGGTGGTTCCAGTCGACGATCTGCTGCAGCTTTCCGTCGATGAGGAGCGTCATGCCGTTCTTGAGGCTGTTCGTCGAGACCACGTGGAGGCTCCGTGTCGGTGGCGCGTCACACGACGCGCAGTTCGTGGGGAAGATCGGTGAGCACCCGGCCCGCTCCGTGCGCGTCGACGACCAGGGTGTCCTCGATGCGCACCCCGCCGATCCCGGGGAGGTAGATGCCCGGTTCGACGGTCAGGACGGCACCGACGTCGATCGTAGCAGTCGACCCGGGAGCGACCGCCGGGGCCTCGTGGATCTCGAGGCCCACCCCGTGTCCCGTCGGATGCGTGTAGTGCTCGAGGTGTCCGGCCTCGCGCGCGACCTGTCGCGCGGCACGATCGACGTCACCGGCACACACCCCGGCGCGCAGCGCCGCGCGTCCGGCGGCCTGCGCGCGGGCCACCACCTCGTACACCTCGACGAGCACCGGGTCGGGCTCCCCCACGGCGAACGTGCGGGTGCAGTCGGCGTGATAGCCGTCGACCAGTGCACCGCAGTCCAGCGTCACGAGGTCTCCCTGCTGGACCACCCGGGACCCCGGATCGTGGTGGGGCACGGCGCCGTTGGGCCCTGACGCGACGATCGACGGAAACGCCACGCCGTCGGCCCCGAGGTCGACGAAGCGGCGTTCCAGCGCCACCGCCAGCGCCCGTTCGGTGTGCCCTGCCAACCCGTGCACGTCGACCAGCCACGTGAGCGCCTCGGTCGTCAGCGCACACGCCCTGGCGATCCGGTCCACCTCGACGCGATCCTTGCGCTCGCGCAGGGTCTCCACCACTCCGGTCGACGCCACCACCGGACGGGTCAGGGAGCTGCGCAACCTCCGTGCCATCGCCCACGACACGTCGTCGGCCTCCAGAGCCAGTGCACCCTGCGGCAGGTCTCCGACGGCGGTGACCAGTGCGTCACGTTCCACCTCCACTCGCAGGTCGCCAACCTCGCGGGGGGCACGTCCGGCATAGCGAGGGTCGGTGAGCAGCACGTCCCCGTCGCGCCCGACGAGCAGCAGCCCGTTCGACCCGGTGAAGCCCGACAGGTAGCGGACGTTGACCGGACGGGTGACGAGCAGGCCCGCGAACTCCCCGTCGGCGAACCTCGCGCGGACCCGGTTGCGTCGTGCGGCGTGGTCCGGGCCCTGCTCGACGTCGGGTGTCGCGGTCACCTCGACGCTCAGCCCCGTGCGCGGCGCGACAGCCCCACCACGGCCTGCACGGCCAGCGGGTAGCCGTCGATCCCGAGCCCGACGATCGAACCGTCGCAGGCCGGGGCGACGACCGAACGGTGGCGGAACTCCTCACGGGCGTGGATGTTGGACAGGTGCACCTCGACCTTCGGCGCCTCGACGAGTTCGAGGGCGTCGCGCAGTGCGTGGGCGTAGTGCGTCCATGCCCCCAGGTTGATGATCACCGCGTCGGTTCCGTCGGATCGCGCCGCGTGGATGCGCTCGATCATTGCACCCTCGTGCTCGGTCTGCAGGTGGTCGACCGTGGCACCGTGGCGCTGTGCCTCCCGGGTCGTGGCCGCGATCACGTCGTCCAGGGTGGCGGTGCCGTACACGGCGGGGTCCCGGCTGCCGAGCTGCGACAGGTTCGGGCCGTGCAGGAGCAGGATCCTCATGGGCACCTCCGACGGCACGTGGTGGGACCCCGGGAGGGTAGACGCGCGACTCAACGATGACCGGGAGGGCAGTGCGAACCACGGATTGGCACACGTGCGATGTAGAGTGCGCACACGACTCTCTGGGAGGGGAACCACCGATGATGAAGGTCATCCGCGCCGACGAGCGCACCCGCAAGATCTCGGAGCGCGACGGCCGCCGTCGCGTGGACATCATCACCGAGGAGATGCTCGGTACCCGCGCCATCCAGGCCGACGTGGTCTACAACGACGCAGGCGTCATCGGTTCTCCCCACATGCACCCCGAGGCTGACCACGTCTTCATGGTCATCCGCGGGTCGGGCATCGCCTACACGGACGACTCCACCGCGGAGGTCGGCCCCGGCGACGTCTACTTCGTCCCGCGCGGCGACTACCACTGGTTCCACAACACCGGCGGCGAGCTGTCCGAGCGGCTCGAGATCTGGATCCCGGCGCCCAACGAGACCATCTGGCGCGACCCGGACGACACCTGCGCGTTCGTCCCCAGCGGGCACGGCGTCATGGACGGCGACGAACGCCGCTGACCTCCCCGGACCGTCGAGTGCCCCAGCCTTGCCTCTGGCCGCGGTAGGGGCACTCGACCCTTGACGGTCTCACGACCGATGACTAGGTTCCCGGCGTAATACAAACGTTTGTAGACGTCTGCCCTGCAGTCGGCTGCGACGTGATCGGACACCGGGTGACCGGGATGTCACCCAAGGTTCCTGCAACGCTCTGCAGAGAAACCCGCACGAGTGGCGCAGGCACGTCCGACAGGTACGACCTCTTCGGCGAACACCGGAGAGTCGGCGCCCGGTCCACGGACGCCTGGGGAATCTGGGAGGCAGGACACATGGGACCACGAACCCACCGAAGCCGACGCACACGACTGACCGCTCCGCTGCTCGCGCTGGCGCTGATCGTCGCCGCCTGCGGCGGTGACGAGGACGCACCACCCGACGATGCGGACGCCGCACCGGAGGCCCCGAGCGACGCCGGCGACGACCCCGAGCCGTCGGGCGACGACGGGCCGTCCGGTGATCCGATCACCATGGCCGTGTCACTGCCCCTGACCGGCGAGTTCTCGGTGCCGGGGTCAAAGCACCAGGACGGCTACCAGTTCTGCGTGGACGAGATCAACGCACGCGGCGGCCTCCTCGACCGGCCTGTCGAGCTCCTGGTGACCGACAACCGCTCCGACTCGGAGGTCGGGGTCACCCAGTACGAACGGTTCATCAACGTCGACAACGCCGACCTGCTGCTCGGCACCTTCTCCAGCCTGCTCACCTTCCCCGTGTCGGTGGTTGCCGAGCAGGCGGGCATGGTGTTTCCGGTGCCGTCCGGCGGCGCGCTCCGCATCTGGGAGCGCGGGTTCGAGAACCTCTTCTACTTCCAGCAGGCTGCCGCCGAGTTCATCGGTATCGCACCTGCCGAGATGCTGATCGAGTATCGGGACTCCGGGCTGATCGCCGAAGAGGACTTCCCCACGACCGCAGCCGTGGTCAACGCAGACGACTTCTTCGCCGCAGCGATCGCCAATGGGCTCGTCGGCGGCGAGGTCGCCATTCCGGGCACCGACGAGGTCGTCGACCTCTCGCCGGGATACCTGGCGGAGAACGGGATCGAGGTCGTGCACACCGAGGAGTGGCCCGCCGACTACACCGGATGGATCCAGCTCGCGAACTCGATCGCCAACTCTGGCGCCGAGGCACTCTTCGTCGGGACGGCATCGCCGGAAGAGGCCATCGAGCTGATCCGGGCGATGCAGACCGTCGGCTACCAGCCAGACTTCGTCTACATGTCCCAGGGCACCCAGTCGGAGTTCGGCGCGGCGCTCGGCGACGGGGCGCAGGGCATCACGGCACAGAGCGCGTGGCACCCGGAGGCGAACTTCCCCGCGGTTCTCGGTGGTGAGGACTACTCGAACCAGGACTTCATCTCCGGGTTCGAGGAGTCCTACGGACGCCCGCCCGACGAGGACGAGGCGATTCCGTTCGCATCCTGTCAGGGCCTCGAACAGGCGGTCCGCGCGACAGGTACGACCGACAACGCGGTGCTGCGCGAGTGGCTCCACGGTCGCACCCCGGGTGATGCGGTCCGCACGATCATGGGCGACTTCTCCTGGGACGACCGGGGGCTGCCCATCGACCGTGCGCACATCATGACCCAGTGGCAGGATGGTCAGCTGAACTTCGTCTACCCGACAGACGAGTTCCCCGGTGTGGTGGATCTCATCTACCCCAAGCCGGAGTGGTAGGCCGCTGAGCAACGGATCGTCGTCGTGCCGTCATCCGAGACCGGGTGGAGGTGGCTCTCCGTCACCTCCACCCGGTGGCACGACGGCCCTGTCCCGGGAGCGACATCATGGATCTGCTCGAGGTCAACGACCTGGTCAAGTCGTTCGGAGGACTGCGCGCGGTCGACGCAGCGACGTTCACGGTCGAACGGGGCTCCATCACGAGCCTGATAGGCCCCAACGGCGCCGGCAAGACCACCGCGTTCAACCTCATCAGCCGCATCCTGCCCGCCGATTCCGGGTCCATCCGGTTCGACGGCGACGAACTGATCGGCCTGCGGCCCCATCAGGTGACCCGCAGGGGCATCAGTCGGACGTTCCAGATCACCCGGGAACTGGGTGATCTCTCGGTCCTCGAGAACCTCGTCGTCCAGACGCCCACCATGAACCTGCGCTCGCTCTTCGGGCGCAGCGTGCTGGACCGTGAGCGCGACCGCGCCATGGACCTGCTCACGTTCGTGGGGATCGAGGCACTCGCCCAGGAGCGGGCCAAGCACCTGTCGTACGGCCAGAAGAAGCTGATGGAGTTCGCGGCGACACTCATGACCGAGCCGAAACTGGTGATGCTCGACGAACCCGCGGGTGGCGTCAATCCCGCCCTGCTGGAACGCATCGTGGCTCGAATTCGTGATCTCAACGCGGATGGCATGACGTTCCTGATCGTCGAGCACAACATGGACCTGGTGATGGACCTGAGCGACTCGGTGATCGTGATGGCGCACGGCGACGTGCTCCTGCAGGGGCCTCCCGACGTGGTTCAGCAGGACGAGACGGTACTCGACGCCTATCTGGGGACGGTCTGATGGCGCTCCTCGAACTCACCGACGTCGCCGCGGGATACGGCGCGGCGCCTGACATTCTCAACGGGATCAGCCTCGAGATCGAGGCGGACCGCACCTACTGCATCATCGGCCCCAACGGCGCCGGCAAGTCGACGCTGCTCAAGGCCATGTGCGGCCTGCTGCACCCGCGAGCGGGCCGGGTCGTCCTCGACGGTGAGGACATCGGGGGCCTGCGGCCGGATCAGATCTTTGCGCGAGGCCTGTGCTTCGTGCCGCA
Source organism: Nitriliruptoraceae bacterium (assembly GCA_040880235.1). GTDB lineage: Bacteria > Actinomycetota > Nitriliruptoria > Nitriliruptorales > Nitriliruptoraceae > JBBDIX01. The sequence continues at coordinate 4,486 of JBBDIX010000056.1, read as the reverse complement.
GGATCGTGCGGTCTTTCCCCAGATGACGGTGCGTGAGAACCTGAACATGGGGGCATTCCTCGAGCGCGACCGGTCGGTCATCGCCGAGCGGTTGGAACGCGTCCACCACCTCTTCCCCATCCTCGAGGAGCGGCACGACCAGCGGGCGGGAACCCTGTCGGGCGGCCAGCAGCAGATGGTCGTCCTCGGGCGAGCGCTCATGCTGGATCCACGCGTGATGCTGATCGACGAGCCGAGCCTCGGGATCGCACCCCAGCTCGCGGACCAGATCTTCCAGACGATCGGTGAGTTCGCGTCGCTCGGCATCGCGGTCGTGCTCGTCGAACAGAACGTCCGGCGGGGCCTCCAGGCAGCTGAGTGGGGGTACGTGCTCGATCTGGGGACCCTCCGGTTCGAGGGGCCTGCGGACGAGATCCTGAACGATCCTCGACTGCGGGAGCTCTACCTCGGCCGACAGTCCACGGCGACGACGGACGGAGGCGACCAGTGACGAACGTCATTCAGCTCTTCATCATCGGCACGCTGCTCGGTGGCGTCTATGCCCTGATGGCGTCGGGTCTGACCCTCATCTTCGGCGTCATGCGAATCGTCAACCTCGCCCACGCGATCTTCATCTTCATGGGTGCCTATCTTGCGTACGGCATGTTCCTCTGGTTCGGGATGGACCCCTTCGTGTCGCTGATCGTCACCATCCCGGCGATGTTCCTCGTGGGCGCCGGCGTGTACCTCCTCCTCTTCCCGCGACTCGAGGGCAGTCCCCGCTTCACCGAGTCGACCGTGCTCCTCAGCTTCGGTGTCGCGATCATCATCGAAGGCATCTTCGCCTACCTGTTCACCGGCATCTATCGACTCACGACACCGAGCTACGGCACCGGGGCCTACCGGTTTGGTGGGATCTTCGTCCCGCAGGCCCAGCTCTATGCGGCGGCCGTGAGCGCGGTGCTCCTGCTGCTGCTCGGCGCGCTGCTCTTCGGCACACGAACGGGCCACTCGATCCGCGCGACCATGCAGAACCGGATGGCGGCACAGATCGTGGGAGTGAACGTCCGGCGAGCGTCGACCATCGCCTTCGGCGTCGGCATCGCGCTCGCAGGTGCCTCTGGATCCCTGGTCAGCTTCCTGTTCACGTTCTTCCCGTCTGGGCACTGGCAGTGGATCGCGATCCTGCTGTCACTGATCGTGCTCGGCGGCATGGGCAGCCTCAAGGGCGCGCTGATCGGTGCCCTCGTGCTCTCCATCATTGCTGCGTACGTGAGCAACTGGCTCGGACCGATGTGGTCGCCGATGACCTTCTTCCTCGCGCTCTTCCTCACCCTCTTGATCCGTCCACAAGGCCTGTACGGCAAGCCGATGGAGGTCTGACACGTGTCGAACCAGGTAGATCACCAGACCGCCGACGTACCGGGCCGCACCGTGGTCCCCCAGGAGGGCGACCGCCGCCGGAGATGGGTGCGCATCGGCCTGCTCGTGTTGGTCCTCGCACTCGCTGCGTTCCCCCTGATGCGCGGCCAGATCTCGTCGTTCAACTACGTCCTGCAGGTCTTCATCCTGATGTTCATGTGGATCGCCATGTCCTCGAGCTGGAACATCCTCGGAGGCTTCACGGGATACATCTCGCTGGGTCACAACGTCTTCTTCGCCATCGGCGGGTACTTCACGGGCACGTTGCTCGTCTACTACGGACTGTCGCCATTCGTGACGGTGATCTTCGCCGGGATCCTGGCGACCGCGGTGGCGCTGCTCGTCGGCCTGATCGCCCTTCGCGCGCACGGGCCGGCGTTCATCATCGCCACCATCGCCCTGATGCTGATGACACGCCTGACGTTCGACAACTGGGACTGGATCGGATCGTCGAACGGGCTGAGCCTTCCCATCCCGGAGTTCTCGCAGTCCATCGGCAAAATCCCGATGTACTACGGCATGCTCGTGGCCGCCGTTGGCGCCATTGCACTCGGGTACCGCGTGCACGCCTCCAAGTTCGGCCTGGGACTGCGCGCCATTGCTCAGGACGAGATCAAGGCCGAGGTGGCCGGGATCGACACCCGCATGTACAAGGTGCTCGCGTTCGGCGTGAGTGCCTTCTTCATCGCCTTCGCCGGCGCATTCTGGGGATACTCCCTGTTCTACCTGCGTCCGAGTGCGTTCCTGACCATCGCGATCGCTGCCGACATGGTGCTGATGACCATCCTGGGAGGGAAGGGCACCGTCGCGGGTCCCGCCGTCGGCGCGACGCTGATCGTACTGGTCAACGAGTTCGCGATCGCGACCTTCGGATCGACACCGCTCAACCTCACGTTCACCGGTGTCCTGCTCATCATCGTCCTGCTGTTCTTCCCGCTCGGCATCGTGGGGACCCTGCAGAGCCGTGCCGCCGATCGACGCGCCAGACACCTCGCCGCAGCCGCGGCCCCCGCCGCCGGGTGACCTCGGGCTCGTCGGCCCCGCAGGCAGTCCAGTCGACGCTCTGATCGCGCACGGTCTGGTGCCACCGGCACTCACCAGGCCCCACGGCCCGTCCGGTGACCCCATGCTCCTGCGCGCGCGTCGCGCAGTTCGGACGTTTCCTGTGTTTTCGTGCCTTCCTGATTGACATCACCCGAACTCGAACGTATGTTCGACACATGCCCACGGACTCCGCACCGACCCACACCCCGACCGCCCCTCGGCGATCGGCAGGGCGACGTGACACCGTGCACACGTATCGCCGCCCGCGGCACGGGACGCGCATCGCTGTCGCCACGGAGGACCGTGCGACGTTCATCTCCAACGCGGACTCCGCCGCCTACCTCGCCGTCTCGAGCCCACCCGACCGCCCCCGCCTGCGCGACGCCGTCTCCGCCGTCACCAAGCAGGTGGACGCCCTCCACCACGTGATCGACGGCGTGGACGACCACGCCGGCTCCACCCAGGCCCTCGTCGAACTGCTGAGCGCGATGGACCGTGCGCAGGCCGCCGCGATGCGTGTGGTGTCCGGCATCAACGCCTCGCGGTCCCTGCGCGACAACGGACTGCCCCTGTCCGACGTTCTGGCGATGTCGACCCGATTCACCACGCAGGACCGTCGCACGTTCAGCCGAGTCGCCTCGCGCCTGCGGACGCTTCCCCACCTGCGGGCCGCCTTCCACGCCGGGCGCGTCGGACCGTCAGAGGTCCGGGCGATCACCGCAGAACTGCACGGACTCGACGACGATCACCGCGCCCGCATCGATGCCACGTTCGCCCGTCCCGCCGCGGTGGACGGGCTGACGGCGGACCGCGTCATCGACCGGGTGCGCACGGAGGCAGACGCCGCCCGCGTGGAACGTTCTGCCGAGGATCGCGCGCTCCGGCCGATCGAGCAGCGATTCGTCTTGGTGCGCCCTCGGATGGATGGCGCACTCACGCTCTACGCCGAACTCGACGCAGAGGCCGGCACGACCCTGCTCGAGGCGCTCGAGGCCGCCGCACCGGCCGTGTCCAGCGGCTCACGAGACCACACTCGCGACGCCATCGACGATCCCCACGCATACGACCACCAGACCCGCGACCCGGTCGAGCGTGCCCGCATCCACCGTTCCCGCGCACGCCAACGTGCCGACGGACTGGTGCACCTGGCAGAGTCGTTCCTTGGTGGTGGCGCCAGTGGACGGCGGCCACGCCCCCGGGTCAACGTCGTCGCCGACATCAGCACGATGACGGGCGATTCGGAGCAGGCCCGCACAGCACGGCTGTTCTGGCGGGCGCACGCGCCGACGGTCGCGCTCACACCCTCCGCGACCCGTCGCCTCGCCTCCGACGCCGACCTCCAGTTCCTGCTCGCTGACGGCACGCGCATCCTTGGGGTCGCCCGGCCCACCACGGTGATCCCGTCACGTGTCCGCGTGGCGGTGACCACTCGAGATCAGGGCTGCCGCTTCCCCGGATGCACCGCACCCATCGCCTGGTGCGACCTGCACCACGTCGTCCCCCGAGAAGCAGGCGGCCACACCACCGTCGACAACCTGGTCGCCGTCTGCAGGCGACATCACACCGCCATCACCGTGGGTCGATGGCGGCTCACCATGGACGACGACGCCACCGTCACGGTCAGACGCGGCCAACGCCACGCCACCAGTCGCGCAGGTCTGAGTCCTCCCCCACGACGTCCCAACGCCCCCTGAACCAGCCGTCAGCGGCGTCGGACGCCACGGAGCAGGTCGGGGTTGAACTCCCCCTCGCCATGGAGGACGCTGATGTCCCCGGTGGTCTGGATCGCCGCCGCGTGGACCTGGGTGTAGTCGAGGACGTTCGCCTCACGGAGCTTGCCGTGGAGGTCCGGTGATCCCACCGTACGGGCACGCCGAGGTTTCCCCCACTGGTATGGGGCGCGGGGAGCAGCACGAGTCCTCGTGCCAGAGCCAGTCGTTGCGGAATCGCAACATGTGGTGCGCGAGGGGGACTTGAACCCCCATGTCCGTGAGGACACACGGCCCTCAATCATGCATTGCTCATCGGACCGTGTCCGACC
>JBBDIX010000055.1:0-3405 GCA_040880235.1 Nitriliruptoraceae bacterium | reverse complement strand
AAGGGCATCCGCATCTTCTGGGCACTGTCCGAGGGTGTCGTCGCGGCGGTGCTGCTCGCCGCCGGCGGACTCGGTGCCCTGCAGGCCGGGGCGGTCGCCACGGGTCTGCCGTTCGCCGCCGTGCTCGTGGTGGTGGCGATCGGGCTGGCTCGCGGCCTCAACAAGGACGCTGCAGGTCTGATCGTCGTACAACCCGCCGATCGGGACTCGAGCCCGACCGTGGGGGCGTCACGCGAACTCGACCCCCACTGATCCACGTCGCACGTCCACGGAGCGCCGGCCCTTGGGCCGGCGCTCCGTGCGTTCCTCGCAGTGACAGGCGATGAAACTCACAGACACACCTGTTGACACACTACTGATATATCTCTACGGTGCGGTCGGTCTCACGGGAGCAGGGCCATCTCCGACTCCGCCGTCCCCGCACTCGCCGACCTGTCGGTGCTCGTCCCCGACCACACGTCGGTCGCCTCGCTGAGCCAACAGGCGTACTACCTGCTGCGCGACCGCATCGTCACCCTGCGTCTGGTGCCCGGGACGCTCGTCAACGAACGCGATCTCGCCGAGGAGACCCAGCTGGGGCGCACTCCCGTGCGGGAGGCGCTGCGGCGACTCGCGGACGAGGGCCTGGTCGAGATCTTCCCGCGCCGTGGGGTGTACGTCGGCAGCATCGACGTCGGCGACCTCGGGGCGATCTCCGAGATCCGCGTCGAGCTCGAGGGGTTCGTTGCCCGCCTCGCTGCGCGCCGGGTCTCCGACGCGGATCGCGTGGCCCTGACGGCGCTGCGCGACGAACTCGTCGGACTGGCGCCCGCCACCGATCAGCGTGCACTGATCCATCTCGATCAACGCATCCACCGACTGATCTCACGGGTGGCGCGCAACCCCCTGCTGGAGGCCGCGCTCGACCGGCACTACGTACTGGCGCTGCGGCTGTGGTTCCTCGCGCTGGAACGCGTCCCCCAGCTCTCCGACGCCGTGACCGAACACGTCGACCTGCTCGACGCGATCAGCCGCGGTGACGAGGCCGAGGCGGAGACGATCGCCCGGGCCCACGTCCAGGACTTCGAACAGCAGGTCCGAGCCCTGCTCTGACCACACCTCACCACAGCGCACCACCCCAGACCGCACCCGATCAGCGCGAAACCCGCACGAGGAGCCCACCGTGAGTCAGCTTCCCGACCGCGCACAGGTCGTCGTCATCGGCGCCGGCATCGTCGGCAACTCGATCGTCGGCCACCTCGCCGACCTCGGCTGGAAGGACATGGTCCTGCTCGACAAGGGCCCGCTGCCCGACCCCGGAGGTTCGACGGGCCACGCCTCCAACTTCATCTTCCCCGTCGACCACGGCAAGGAGTTCGCGCTGCTGACGACGGACTCTCAGCAGCAGTACGAACAGATGGGCGTCAGGACCACCTGCGGCGGCATCGAGGTGGCACGTACCGACGCGCGCATGGAGGAACTGCGCCGGCGGATGGCCTCGGCAAAGGCCTGGGGCATCGAGGCCGAACTGCTCACCCCCGCGCAGGTCGGCGAACTCGTCCCGTTCGTCGACACGAGCATCCTGAAGGGCGGGTTCCACACCCCGTCGGTGTCGGTCGTCGACTCCCTGCAGGCGGGCACGATCCTTCGCACGCGTGCGACCGACGCCGGTGCCCTGACGGTCTCGGCCAACACCGAGGTGCTCGACATCGAGGTCGTGGGTGGCCATGTCCACGCGGTCGTGACCGACCGGGGACGCATCGAGTGCGAGTTCGTCGTGATCGCCTGCGGCGTGTGGGCGCCCCGCATGGCCGCGATGGCGGGGGCGACCATCCCGCTGACGCCCGCCGTGCACCAGATGATCGACGTCGGACCGATCCCCCTGCTCGAGGAGACCCGCGCGGAGATCGCGTTCCCCATCATCCGGGACATGGACACCAACATGTACGAGCGCCAGAGCGGCGGCGACATGGAGGTCGGGTCCTACGCGCACCGCCCCATCCTGCACGACCCCGACGAGATTCCCTCGATCGAGGCCGCGCAGCTGTCCCCCACCCAGATGCCGTTCACCGAGGACGACTTCGACCAGCAGATGGAGGACGCCCTCGAACTGATGCCCGAACTGCTCAACACGCCAGGCGCCGGGGTGAAGCACGCCATCAATGGCCTGCTGTCCCTCACGCCCGACGGCGGTCCCCTGCTCGGCGAGACCCCCGAGGTGAAGGGCCTGTGGTCGGCGGCCGCCGTGTGGATCAAGGAGGGTCCGGGCGTCGGACGGATGCTGGCCCAGTGGATGACCGATGGCGTGCCCGAGGTCGACCCGCACGGCGCCGACATCGCCCGGTTCACCGCCAACCAGCGCACCCGCACCCACGTGCGCGCACGCGCCTCGGAAGGGTTCAACAAGACCTACGGCATCGTGCACCCACGCGAACAGTGGGAGTCGCAGCGCGGCGTGCGGATCGGACCGTTCCACCGACGCACGGAGGCGCTCGGTGCCGTGTACTTCGAGGCCGGCGGCTGGGAGCGTCCGCAGTGGTACGAGGCCAATGCCCCGCTGCTCGAGGAGTTCGCCGACCAGATTCCGGGTCGACCCCACGAGTGGGACGCGCGCTGGTGGTCGCCCATCACCAACGCCGAACACCTCGCGATGCGTGCCCGTGCCGCGATGATCGACCTGACCGCGTTCTCCATCTTCGAGGTGACCGGTCCGGGCGCACTCACCTACCTCGACGGCATGACCGTCGCCAACCTCGACCGTCCGGTCGGGCGCATCATGTACACGCCGGTGCTGACATACAACGGGGGGTTCCGCAGCGACCTGACCGTCGTGCGCCTCGGTGAGGACCACTTCCGCATCATCACCGGCGGTGCCGACTGGGGCCGCGACCTGAAGTGGTTCCGCGACCACCTGCCGTCCGACGGCTCCGCCCACGTGCACGACGCCACCAACGCGTGGACCACCATCGGCGTGTGGGGACCGCGCGCCCGCGACATCGTGTCGCAGACCACGGACCTCGACCTGTCCAACGACGCCTTCCCGTTCGGAGAGGCCCGGTGGGGGGACATGAACGGCATTCGTGCCCTGATGGTGCGCATCTCCTATGTCGGCGACCTCGGCTGGGAGATCCACGCACCCATCGAACAGGGTGAACGCCTGTGGGACACGCTGTGGGAGGCCGGCCAGTCCCACGGAGTGGTGGCCGCAGGAGGCGGCGTGTACGGCACGACCGGGCGCATCGAGAAGGGCTACCGCCTGATGGGCGCCGAACTCGAGTCCGAGTACTCACCGGTCGAGGCCGGCCTCGCCTTCCCGAAGGTCAAGGCCGCCGACTTCGTCGGGAAGGAGGCCTACCTCGCCGCCCGCGAACAGGGCCCCGACGCGGTGATGTGCTCCATGACCGTGGAGGACCACACGTCGGCCGC
>JBBDIX010000054.1:0-3563 GCA_040880235.1 Nitriliruptoraceae bacterium | reverse complement strand
GTCTCGGCGCGGTTGAGGATGAGGCAGTGGGTGTGCAGGTGCATGTCTCCGTCGCGGGAGGTCCACTCGTTCATCCGGGCCACCAGCAGCCCGGTCGTGTCCATCACGCGAACGCCCTGGGCGCCGGCACGGACGTAGGCGGCATGCTCCTGCAGGTATGCGAGCCCGGTCTCAACGGCGGCCAGGTGTGCGTCCCACACCTGGGTCTGGATGTCCCGATCGCCGGCAGCCCACAGAAGAGACACGGACTTGGGCGGCGAGAAGGTGCAGTCCCACGCGGCGACCGAGGCGTGCCCGCCGCGCCGGCGGATCTGGTGCTTGGCGATCCACCGCTGGTACGGGTCGGTGATGTCGGCCGCGGCACGCAACGCGTCGGCCCTGGCCGCGTCCACCTCCTCGGGGAGACGGAACCTGCGACCCAGGTAACCGCCGCCGGGACGGACGGCCTTGGCGTACAGCGGGACGAACTGCGCGCGCTGCACCTCGCCTGCCAGCTCCAGCGATTCGGCGCCGCCGCCCCACCACGATGCTGCCGGCGCCGACAGCCGCGACGCATCGTCGCCGTCCCGATCATCCGTCAGGTAGTAGTCGGCCATCCCGTGGCGGGTCTGGTTGAGGTAGTAGTCCACCGCGCTGCGACCAGCGTGGATGCGCTTCACGGTCAGCATCGCCGGCCGCTTCGGCCCGTCGTACTTGGACAGTGCATTGGTGCGTCCCCATGCGGTGGTCGCTCAGGGAGTTGTCGTCGAGGCGTGCGGATCGTGACATCGGGTCGGGGGAGTGCGCGGGGCGGACAGGGAGGAGTCTGGCCGAGATCTGTCAGGGTGCGCTTCTACAGGAGCCTGGTCCGCGCGAGGCGGACGAAGCGTTGCAGGGCGTGGTTGCGGTCGAGCTCATCGAGGACGTCGCTGACGGTGTGGACACCGCGGCGGTTGGCGGCGAGGTGTTCGGGCACCGCTGCCATGACGTCGTCGTGTTCTACGAGGGCGGCGGTGAGGAACACGGCTGGGTCTTCGATGCGGATCTGGCCGGAGGCGACGAAACGGTCCGAGTGGAAGTCGCCCGTGTTCGCGGTGACCACGACCTCGGCGCCAGCTGCGACGGCGGCGGCGAGAACGTGACGGTCGCCCGGGGCGTTGTCCATCTCCGTGATCAGGGACGCGGGCACGTCGGTCCACGCCGTTGGGAAGGCACGCCGCAGCGCAGCGATGGTCACGGTGTCGAAGTGGTGCGGGTCGATGTCGGGGTGATCGTGCAGCACGTTGCGGCGCATCTCGTCGATGATCTGCTCGGACCACACCGGGTCGTGGTAGCCCATCGCCGCCAGGGTGAGCAGGACGTCACGCAGCCACTGCGGGTAGAGCACGTTGGCGTCGAGCACGGCGACGAGCGCCCCTGCAGGGCGGGTCACCGCACGCCCAGGTCAATCTCGGCAGCGGCGAGTGCGTCCAGCTCGTCGAGCGTGCGGTCGCGCTGTGCCTTGAACCGCTCGAGGGCGGTGGCCGGGACGAGGTGGCGGTTGCCCTTCTTGCGGTAGGGGAGCTTGCCGGTCTTGAGCAACCGGGTCACATACGGGCGTGACACACCGAGGAAGTCGGCGGCTTCGGTGGTGGTCAACAGCGGATCGTCGCCGGCGGCCAGGGCGTGCACCAGTTTGTGCAGCGACTTGAGGGACTCGGGCGACAGCTCGACCGGGTCAGTGGTGCCGACGGTCACGGCCGTGTCACCGTCACCTGACGTCCGGACGGCTGCCTCGAGCTGGCGGTCGAGGGCGGCAAAGCGTTCTGCCCGGGAGTGAACCACACCTGCCTCCGTTGATTATCTGAAACAAGTGTAACTCTGGTGGGTCCTGTTGGCTACACAGCGATCAGGAGTTGCGCCGCCGTCTGGAGCGCGGCCAGCTCCTCGGCGTTCAGTTGGTGTGTCGGCTCTCCAAGCTCGTCGTGGTGGGCGCTGGTCAGCAGGTGTACGCGAGCACGGACGTCACCCAGGGTCACGACGAGCGGTGGGGCGTCGACCGCGTCGCCGACATCGACGAGGGGGACCATCAGCCGCCAGCCCGACGGCTCCATGGCGGTGGCCTGTATCTCGACCCAGCGAATCCCGTCGGGTCGTTGCCAGATCTGGCCAGCAGTCATCGTTGGTCGCCACCTCCACGCAACTGCCGGTGGGTCGCCTCCGCGCGCTGGCGGTCGGCGCCGACCAGCCCGGCGGCATGTCGGGTCCGCTGTTCGCTGGCGTGGCGGACCAACAGCTGGAGGGCGGCTTCGACCTGGTCGGTGAAACCTGCCGGCACGAGTCGCTGGCGCGCGAGCTCGTCGAGCTGCACCAGCAACTCCTCGTCGATCCGGACCGATCGGTGTGCTCGCACCACCTTCACCACCTTCACCACCTTGACAGAGGCGTTCGCATGGCCCTGAAAAGGCCGGTATAGCCGTCACACGAGATGTACCACGAAATCGACCACGACGCACAGCCGCTGGCACAGGAGTTGGCATCAGTTCCGCATAGGCCTCGAGAAACGGTGGACGCACCTCGATCAGGAGATGCGTCTGATGCTCGACTCCACACCCGCACCGTTTGGTGACGTCACCCGCTGCTGGACCCACCTGGGCGATGGCGAACGCGACCGCCACGTGGACCGGTTGCTCGGCGACACCTGCACCGGCGACCTCGCGGCGCACGTGGACGCCCCGAGCCTCGACGGTGGCGCCTGCTATCTGCGACTCGTCTCGGCCGCCCTGGCCGGCGACCCCGTCGGCATCGGCTGGCTCGCCGCGTGCCACCGTCCGCTGCTGCTCGCACGCGGCCGGGCCCTGTTCGAACACGATGCCACGGAATGGGGAGCCGTCTGTCTCGAGGTGCTCTACCGGACCCTGGCGAAGGCGGACCTGTCCGAGGCGTGCTGGCTGCGCCGTCGGGTCGCCCGCCAACTGACCCACCGGGTCGGCAGACTCGTCGCCCAGCACCTCCACCGCCGCGACCACGAACGACCGTTCACCCCGGACGAGCTGCATCCACGCCAGGATGCTGTTGCCGGCCACGCATGGGACGACCAGTCGAACCTTCGTGACGATCTCGATCGCGCACTCGCGCAGGTCGATGGCGTAGCCCGCGAAGCACTGTTCGCACTGGCAGACCAGGAACCGCTCTACGACGTTGCCAGTCGGCACGGCATGTCCTATCCGGCCGTTCGCCAGCGGGTCTCTCGTGCCCGCAAGACCCTGCGCCCCGAACTCGCCAGCTACCGCCGGGTGGCCGTCTGATGAGACCGCCCATGCCTGCCGAGCCGCGCCGACTGGTCGAGGTCGCCCTGCGCTACGCCGAACATGGTTGGCCGGTGCTGCCGCTGCACACGCCGCGGCCACGAGGCTGCAGTCGCACCGCTGGCGACTGCGGGTCACCTGGCAAGCATCCGCGCACCGGCCGAGGCCTGCACGGGGTCCTGCCGCAGACCTGCGAGCAGCGCACCGGCTCGGGCGGACGCCAACTGCTGTTCGCCCACCCGGGCGGCACCGTCGGCAACCGTGCGCGGCTGGTGCCAGGCATGGACGTGCGCGGCG
>JBBDIX010000053.1:0-3589 GCA_040880235.1 Nitriliruptoraceae bacterium | reverse complement strand
AGGCGCTCGATGCCCACGCGACGCGTCTCGACCGACCCGTCGTCGAGCACGACGTCGACGTCGAGGTGGCCGTCGTGCACGAGCGGGACGTCGTACTGGCTGATCTGGTAGTTCTTCGCCAGATCCGGATAGAAGTAGTTCTTGCGGTGGAAGCAGCAACTTGGGGCGATGCTGCCGTTGAGTGCGAGACCGAGCAGGGCCGCGTCGTGCACCGCGCGCTCGTTGGCGACCGGCAGTGCGCCCGGCTGCCCCGTGCACACCTCGCAGACGTTGGTGTTGGGGTCGGCGCCGAAGTTGGTCGAGCATCCGCACCACATCTTGGTGACAGTGTCCAGTTCGACGTGGACCTCGAGGCCGACGACGAGTTCCCATCCGTCGGGCAGCGTCATGCGTCCACCTCCACGGCTCGTGGCCCGGTGGGCCGGGCGACGAACCCCAGGTCCTGCTCCAGAGCCCAGGCCACCCGGTACATCACGTCGTCGCGCAGCAGTGGCGCCATCACCTGCACGCCGACCGGCAGGGCCGTGTCGGGGTCGTCCGCGGCGGCGGCCACGCCCGCCGGCAGGGAGATGGCCGGGATTCCGGCGAGCGACGCGGGCACGGTCGCCACGTCGTTGAGGTACATCGCCAGCGGGTCGTCGACCTTGTCCCCGAGTCGGAACGCCACCGTCGGTGAGGTGGGGCTCAGCAGCGCGTCGACCTGTTCGAACGCCGTGGCGAAGTCCTCGGCGATACGCGTGCGCACGCGGCTGGCCTGCAGGTAGTACGCGTCGTAGTAGCCCGACGACAGCGCATGGGTTCCGATCATGATCCGACGACGCACCTCCGGGCCGAATCCGGCCGCCCGGGTCGCCGCGTTCATCTCCTCGGTGGTCGGCGCGTCGATCCGCAGGCCGTAACGGACCCCGTCGAACCGGGCGAGGTTCGACGAGCACTCTGACGGGGCGATGAGGTAGTACGCCGGCAGGCCGTACCCCGCGTGCGGCAGGGACACCTCCACGACCTCTGCGCCGAGTCGATCGAGGCGGTCGATCGTCTCCGCCACGACACGTGCGACGCCGGGCTCGAGCCCTTCACCACCGAGTTCCGTCACGACGCCGATGCGCATCCCGTCGACCCCGCCCCGCAGCGTGGTCAGCAGGTCGGCCGGGGTGTCGGTGATCGAGGTCGAGTCCCGCGGGTCGTGCCCGTGGATGGCCTGCTGCAGCAGCGCCGCGTCCTCGACGGTGCGTGCGACCGGTCCGGCCTGGTCGAGCGACGACGCGAACGCCACGAGCCCGTGGCGCGACACCGTCCCGTAGGTCGGCTTGGCCCCCACCAGGCCGGTCAGGGCGGCAGGCTGCCGGATCGACCCACCGGTGTCGGTGCCGATCGCGAGCGGGACCTGCATCGCGGCGACGGCGGCGGCCGAACCACCCGAAGATCCCCCGGGAACGCGGTCGAGGTCCCACGGGTTGCGGGTGGGGCCGTACGCAGAGTTCTCGGTCGACGAGCCCATGGCGAACTCGTCCATGTTGGTCTTGCCGACCACGACGACGTCGGCGTCGCGCAGGCGGCGGGTCACCGTCGCGTCGTACGGCGACATCCAGCCCTCGAGCATGCGTGAGCCACAGGTCGTGGGCGCGCCTCGCGCCGTGAGCACGTCCTTGAGACCGAGCGGCACCCCGGCGAGCGGTCCGAGGACCTCACCGGCCCCGCGGCGCGCGTCGACGTCGTCGGCATGGGCACGTGCGGCGGCGGCCATCACGCTCAGGAACGCATGGACGTGCCCGTCGTCCAGGTCACCGGCACCCCAGACGTCACCGTCCGCGACGACGCCGTCGGTGGCGACGATGCGCTCGAGACAGGCATCGACGAGTTCACGCGACGACAGGTCTCCGTCACGCATCGCGGACGCGGCCTCGGTGGCGCTCAGGGACGTGACCGACATCAGGACTCCTCCGACACGATGCGCGGTACCGCGAAGCGGTCCTGCTCGACCTGGGCGACCCCGTCGACGACGGGTGCGGAGCCGAGGATGTCAGCGCGTGGGAGAGAGGGACGCGGTTCGTCCGCACGGAGCACGTCTGCGAGCCCGAACGGGTGTGTGGTGGGTTCGACGTCGGCGACGGCGACCTCGGCGACGTGCTCGGCGTACTCGAGGATCCGCGACAGCTGCGGAGCGAGCGCCTCCACCTCGTCGTCGTCGATCGCGAGTCGCGCGAGGCGGGCGACGTGGCGAACCTCGTCAGGGGTCAGTGCCACTCGGTGGCCTCCTGGGCGGTCGGAGGTGGTGGCAACGGCCGGCTCGGCGGGTGCCACGCAACCTGCAGGGTGTCGACGCTACCCACCGAACCACGCGGTCAGGCGCGCCGACTCGAAGTCGAGCTTGCGCTGGAAGGCCTCCGCGGACGGCAGGGACATCGCCACGCGGGGTGCCGGGCGGGCGTAGAAGTCCCCGGAGACCTCGGCGACCTCGCGGCCGGGAAACTCGAGGTAGCAGTGTCCATGGCCGTCGAACCTGCGGGGCTCGCCGTGTCCGGACGACGCGGCGATGTTGTCCGCCGCGACCTCGCCCTCGGCGGCGGCGAACACCCCGGCCTTCGGCAGGGCCGCGGTGGCGGTCGGAACGGTGGTGCAGTCACCGACGGCGTACACCCCGTCGAACGTCGTCTCGAGGCTCTCGGGGTCCGGGTGGATCCAGCCGCCCTTCCCGGCCAGTGCCGACGCCGCGATGACCGGGGGGACGGCCGCGGCGGGCACGCCGAACACCAGCGTCGCGTCGACCGTAAACCCGTCGTCGAACATGACGTGTCCGGACGGGGCATCGATCGCGGTGGCCACGCACTGGGTGCGCAGTTCGATGTCGCGCTCGGCAAGCCGGTGGGCGATGACCGCGCTGGCCTCGGGACCTGCCACGGGAAGCGCACTGGGCGACGGGGTGGCGATCGTCAGTTCGGCGTCGCCGCGCACCCCACGGGCACGCAGCAGTTCGTCGAGGGCGAGGATCGCCTCGAACGGCGCCGGTGGGCACTTCAACGGCTGCCCCATCACGGCGACGACGAGCCGACCGCCGCGGAACGCACCGAGGGCCTCCTTCGCCGCCGGCAGGGCCGCGAACGAGTACAGGTCGTGCGCGAACGCCCCGTCGAGCAGGGCGGTGTGATCCGGGTGGTTCACCGCGCCGAGCGCCACGACCAGCGCGTCGGCCTCCAGCTCGCCGTCGGCGGTGGTCACGGTGCGACGTTCGGCGTCGATGGCGGTGACCTCGGTGAGGCGCACGTCGATGCCACGCGTGGCGAGCAGGGACAGGTTGCGCATGCCCTCCTCAAGCGGGCGGATCCCGACCAGGTCCCAGATCTTGGTCCAGCCCATCGCGAACCGGTCGTCCCGGGCGACGAGCACGACCTCGTCGTCGGGTCCCAGTCGTTCGCGCAGCCGTGTCGCCGCAGCGATGCCGCCGAATCCCCCGCCGAGCACCACGACGCGTGCCATCTGCACTCCTGTCCGTCCGGCGTGGAACCGCACCCCTGGGTGCCGGATCGCACACCGGCGAGCGTAGACATCCCACGGTCGCAAGGGTCAAGCAGCGATTGCGACTCGGTGTGCC
>JBBDIX010000052.1:0-3724 GCA_040880235.1 Nitriliruptoraceae bacterium | reverse complement strand
TCGAGGCGCCGGCGCGCGTCCTCGCTGAAGCTGAGGATCTTCGCCATTCGGTGGTTCCTCCTGTGGTGAACTTCAAGTCCCGCTCATGCGGGACGTGTGTCTGTCGTCTCAGTTGATGACGGCGAGGATGTCGCGTGCCGACAGGATCAGGTACTCCTGCCCGTCGACCTTGACCTCGGTGCCGCCGTACTTCGAGAACAGGACCGTGTCGCCCTCGTTGACGTCGAGCGGGATGATCTCGCCCGTCGTGTCCGAGCGCTTCCCCGGTCCGACCGCGACGACGGAGCCCTGCTGGGGCTTCTCCTTCGCGGTGTCGGGAATGACCAGCCCGGAGGCGGTCGTCTGCTCGTTCTCGTCGAGGGTGACGAGGACCCGGTCCTCGAGAGGCTTGATCTTGACCTTCGCTGCGGTGGCCAACGTGCCCTCCCTGGTGCGTGTGTTCGGTGCGCGGATGCGCTGCCGTCGGTCGTACATCGTGGTTGCCGGAGATCCCGGCGGGGGTCGGCGTCCCGGTTCGCGGGCCGTCGCGCACTGCGCAGTCGGCCTCTTGCCGGGACTGGACCCTGTTGGCACTCTGATGATCCGAGTGCCAGAGGCACGCTAGCGCTCTCCCCCTGCGAGTGCAAACGGACCGCAGGCAACCTGAGCCAACGAGGCTCAGGGGCGGCCCGACGACAGCCAGACGCGGTGGTCAGACCGGGCGCGGGTCCCGAGCCAGGCGGGTGAGGTAGTCGCCGTACGGACTACCCCCGTACTCGGTGGCCAGTCGCTCGAGCGCCGCCGCGTCGATGAACCCTCGACGGAACGCGACCTCCTCCGGACAGCCGATCTTCAGCCCCTGCCGGGCCTCCACGACCCGGACGAACTCGGTCGCGGCGTGCATCGACTCGAGCGTGCCCGTGTCCAGCCATGCCGTCCCCCGGCCGAGCCGGGTGACCTCGAGTTCGCCGGCGTCGAGGTAGGCCTGGTTGACCGCCGTGATCTCGAGTTCGCCGCGTGCCGACGGACGGATCGAACGAGCGATCTCCGGCGCACGTCCGTCATACAGATAGAGCCCCGTGACCGCCCAGTTCGACCGCGGCTCGTGCGGCTTCTCCTCGAGGTGGACGGGACGTCCCCCCTCGTCGAGGTCCACGACCCCGTAGCGCTGCGGGTTGGACACCCAGTGCGCGAACACGCGCGCACCGTGGTCGAGTCGTGCGGCCTCGTCGAGCTGCTGGGACAGGCCAGCACCGTGGAAGATGTTGTCCCCGAGCACGAGCGCACAGGGCCCTGCGCCGAGGAACGCCTCGCCGATCAGCAGCGCCTGCGCGATCCCCTCCGGCCGCGCCTGCTCGGCGTACTCGATGGACACGCCCCACTGGCCCCCGTCGCCCAGCAGACGTTTGAACGCGGCGCGGTCCTGTGGCGTCGTGATCACCAGCAGCTCGCGGATGCCGGCGAGCATCACCGTGGAGATGGGGTGGTAGATCATCGGTTGGTCGTGGATCGCCAGCAACTGCTTGGACACGCCCCGGGTGACCGGCCCGAGCCGAGACCCGGTGCCGCCTGCCAGCACGATCGCCTTCACACACCCTCCTGCGTCAGGAGTACACGGCCAGCCGCCACGCCTCACGGTCGACGAATCCTGCCGCACGGTACGCGTCGATGGCGCGCGTGTTGGCGGCACGCACGTGCAGCGACACCGGTCGGCCGTCGAACTCGTCCAGCACGTGACGTACCGCGGTCGCGACGGCGCGGCGCCCGAGCGCCTCGTGCCGGTTGCCGTCGTCGACCACGATCCCGGCGAGCTGAACCCCCCAGCGTGCCGACGACACCGCACGTTCGACCTTGCACACCGGGGCACCGACCGGGCCCACGCAC
The DNA here is from genome assembly GCA_040880235.1 of Nitriliruptoraceae bacterium. Lineage (GTDB taxonomy): Bacteria > Actinomycetota > Nitriliruptoria > Nitriliruptorales > Nitriliruptoraceae > JBBDIX01. The sequence continues at coordinate 1,861 of JBBDIX010000052.1, read as the reverse complement.
CAGACGAGCCGCTGGCGCAGGCCCATGTCGAGGCGCTGGCGGTAGCCGCGCCAACCCACCACACCCGGGTCGGGACCGAACTGGTCGTCGACGTGGAGTCGTACGGCCAGGTCGGTGAGGGCGTCGAGGTCTGGGCGTTCCGCGAGCCGCAGGCCGGGGTCCGACAGCGCCTCCGGCGCGGGCACACGCACCGGATCGACCGTCATGAACCGCTGGTCGTGGACGACGAGCCCCTGACCGTCCGTGACGTGCGAGAGCGCGGCATCCCCCGCGTCGACGTCGCCGATCAGCAGGCGCCACCGGCGCGTGAGCGGCCCGGCGAGACGAAGCAGTTCCGGATCGCCGCACGGGACCAGCAGCCGACCCGAGAACACCACGGCGAGCGCCCAACGATCCTGGTGCTCGATGACCCGCAGCGACTCGCCGCCCTGCGCCTCGATGGTCGAGAGCGCGAACATGTGCCGTTCCGTACCGGCGACCGAACCGCCACACGGTCCCGCCAGGCGCTCCTCCCACGTCGGCAGTTCCGAGGCCGAGACCCGACGCCAGCGTGGTCGGCGTCGCATCACACGGCTGCGAGCGGGAGGTTGGGATCCACCGCGAGATCGAGTGCCGCGATGTCGCCGGCGGCGAGCAGGTTCGACCCGGATGCCGCGACCATCGCACCGTTGTCCGTGCACAGTCCGATGGAGGGCACGATGAGGCGCTGCCCGTTGCGCTCGCACTCCTCGGCGAACCGGGCCCGCAGTCGCGAGTTGGCCGCGACCCCGCCGGCGAGCACCACCTGGTCGAGGCCCTCGTCCGCCGCGGCACGCAACGTCTTGTCGACCTGGACGTCGACGATCGCCTCCTGGAACGACGCCGCGACGTCGGCCAGGTCCGGCTCGATCCCGGCGGCCTCGAGCCGACGCAGTTCTCGGATCACCGCGGTCTTCAGGCCCGACACCGACAGGTCGTAGCCGTCGTCGTGCATCATGGCGCGGGGAAACGCAAAGGCCGTCGGATCGCCGTCCCGCGACAGCCGGTCGATCTCCGGGCCACCGGGGTAGCCCAGACCGATGAACCGCGCGATCTTGTCGAAGGCCTCACCGGCGGCGTCGTCGATGGTGCCGCCGAGCTGCCGGAAGGTGCCGTCCTCGCGCATCTGCACGATCGAGGTGTGCCCTCCGGACACGACCAGCGCGATCAGCGGCGGTTGCAGTTCACCGTGCTCGAGCTGGGCCGCCTCGACGTGCGCACGCAGGTGATTCACCCCGAGCAGCGGAAGGTCGTTGGCGAGTGCGATCCCCTTGGCGGCCGCGACCCCGACGAGCAGCGCTCCCACGAGCCCCGGACCCGCGGTGACCGCGATGCCGTCGACGTCGGCCAGGCGTACGCCGGCACGCGACAGTGCCTCGTCGACGGTCGGAAGCAGCGCCTCGAGGTGAGCACGCGCCGCGACCTCGGGTACGACACCGCCGTACGGCGCATGCAGGTCGGCCTGTGAGGCGACGACGTTCGCACGCAGGTCGAAGCGGTCCTCGACGATGCCGACGGCCGTCTCGTCGCAGGAGGTCTCGATCCCGAGCACCAGCACGTCGCTCATCTCCTCCAGGCGATGACGGCATCGTCGCCGTCGGGGTAGTAGCCGGGGCGGGTCCCCGACTCGACGAAGCCGGCGCGACCGTACATCCGTCGCGCGCGGCCGTCGCCGCTGCGGACCTCCAGGGTCACCCCGTCGACACCCCACTGGTCCGCGACCGCCAGCAGGCGGGCCAGCAGTGCGCGGCCCACGCCACGACCCCTCCACGCAGGATCCACGGCGATGTCGAGCACGTGCGCACTGCCCGCGAGGTCCGCGATTCCTGCCAGACCGACGACG
>JBBDIX010000051.1:8263-24423 GCA_040880235.1 Nitriliruptoraceae bacterium | reverse complement strand
GCCCCAGCTGACCGCGGAAGCGATCACGAGGTAGCCGATGAAGCCGCCGAGACCCTTGCGGGCCACGATCCGGACGAACGTCGCGATGGCCACGTAGCCGGACAGGAACGCCGCGCTCACCCCGACCGAGAGCACTCGTGCGCCGTCGCCGGTGACGGCGGTCAGCTCAGAGAGGCTGACGAGCGTCGCTCCCAGGATCGCGGGAAGGGCGAGGAGGAAGGCGAAGCGGGTCGCAGCCGGCCGCGTCAGCCCGCCGGCGACCGCTGCCGTGATGGTCGCGCCAGAGCGCGACAGACCGGGCAGGAGGGCGAACGCCTGACCGAACCCGATGACGAAGGCGTCTCGCAGCCGGATCTCGGTGAGGCCGCGCCCGGACGGGTCGGTGGGGTCTGCGGTGTCGTGGTCGAATCCTGGATCACTGGGTGTGGAGGTGTCTCCCGCGCGCCGGACCCGGTGGGCCCGAACGCGTTCGCCGATGGCGAGGACGGCCGCGGTCACCAGCAGCATCGTCGCAGCGATGCGCGGATCGGCGAAGGCGCCCTCGATCTGCCCCCGCAGGGTGAGGCCGGCGACCCCGACGGGGACGGTGGCGATGCCGAGGTACGCCACCAACCGCCGCTGCTGGGACCGGACCGCCGCATCGCCACGCCCGGCGACCGCGACGGCCATGGCCCACAGCTCCCGGCGGTAGTAGACGACGACCGCCAGGGCGCTGCCCGCGTGGAGGGCCACGTCGAAGGCCAGCCCGGGACGTTCCCAACCGAAGAACGTCGGGACGAGCACGAGGTGTGCGGAGGACGACACGGGCAGGAACTCGGTCGCGCCCTGCACGAGACCGAGGATCAGTGCCTGGAGCCATTCCGGAACCATCAGCGTGGACCTCTCACGATTCGGTCAGTGCTTCTGGGCGTCGTACCAGGTGGCACCGAACGCCGTGTCGATCTCCAGCTCCACGGCGAGGTCCGCGACGCCCCCGAGCGTGGCGGTGACCACCTGCTGCGCGAGGTCGAGTTCATCGTCGGGAACCTCGAGGATGACCTCGTCGTGGACCTGCAGGAGCAGTTGGGTCGCCATGCCCTGCTCGTCGAGGCGCTGCTGGAGCCGGATCATCGCGAGCTTGATCACGTCGGCGGCGGTGCCCTGGATCGGCGCGTTGAGCGCCATGCGTTCGGCCATCTGACGTCGGTTTCGATCCGTGGAGGTCAGGTCGGGCAGGTAGCGACGTCGCCCGAACAGCGTGGTCGTGTAGCCGTCGCGGGTTGCGTCCACGACGGCCTGGTCGAGGAACGCACGGACCTGCGGGAACCGTTCGAAGTAGGCGTCGACGATCTCCTGTGCCTCGTCGGGGGCGATGCCCAGCTGCTGGCCGAGTCCGTAGGACGTCAGTCCGTACGCGAGCCCGTAGTTGACGGCCTTCGCGCGATCACGCAACGCCCCGTCGACGGCCTCCAGCGGCAGGTCGAACACCTTCGCGGCCGTGGTCGCGTGGATGTCCTCGTGTGATGCGAACGCGTCGAGCAGGCCCGGATCACCGGACAGGTGCGCGAGGATCCGCAGTTCGATCTGGGAGTAGTCCGCGACGAGCAGCTGGGCAAAGCCCTCCCCCGCCACGAACGCACGCCGGATCTCCCGGCCCTCCTCGCGCCGCACGGGGATGTTCTGCAGGTTCGGGTGCGACGACGCGAGGCGGCCGGTTGCGGCCACGGTCTGGGACAGGGTGGTGTGGACGCGACCGGTCGTCGGGTCGACGAGCGGCGGCAGGGCGTCGATGTACGTGGACAAAAGCTTCGTCAGTTCCCGCCACTCGAGGATGGCCTCGATGATCGGATGCTGGCCGCGCAGGGTCCCGAGTGCCTGCGCATCGGTGGTCCAACCGGTCTTGATCCGGCGGGTCCGGGGAAGCTCCAGTTCGTCGAACAGCACCTGCTGCAGTTGTGGGCCCGACCCGGGATTGAACGTGCGTCCCGCATGGTCGTGGATCTCGGACTCGAGCTGGCCGACGCGTTCGACGAGTCGGGAGCGCAGTCCGTCGAGCACCCCGAGGTCGACCGCGACGCCCGTGTGCTCCATGCGCGCGAGCACTCCGACGAGGGGCATCTCGATGGTGTCGGCCAGTTCGCGCTGTCCCCGTTCGTCGAGCACCGCCCCGAGCGCCTCGGCGAGTTCGAGGGTGGCCTGGGCGCGGAGCGCCCGCCGCGGCCAGTCGTCGTCGACCGCAAGCGACAGCTGGTCGGTGTCGGCCGGCGAGTCGGTCTCGATGGACCGCTGCAGGTGCTGCAGCGCGAGCCGTTCGAGGTCGAAGCTGCGCTGTTCCGGGTTGACGAGGTAGGCACCGATCTCCGTGTCGAGCACCACCCCGTCGAGGGCCCAGCCCCGGGCGCGTGCCACGTGGTGCAGCAGTTTCAGGTCGTGGGTGACCTTGGGTCGGGTCGCGTCGGCCAGCAGTGCGCCCAACGCGTCCAGGTCGGCATCGGTGAGCGTTCCGGCGTCGGCGGCGACGGGGGCACGGTCGGCGGCTGCGAGCCCGACCGCCTGGAACTCGACGCGAGGGGGGCGACCGGATGCAGACACCAGCACGGCGACCGGACCGTCGACACCGTCGAGCCACGCGGTCAGTTCCCCGGCAGCGAGCCGCTCAGGTTCGGCGGAGAACCCGGTCGAGGTCGACTGCTCCACCGCACCGAGGACGTCCGTGACGAGGCGGTCGTACAGGGCCCGGAACTCGAAGGTGGCGAACAGCTCGCGCACCGCGTCGGCCTCGATCGCACCCTGGCGCAGGTCTGCCACGTCCACGTCGAGCTCCACGTCCCTGCGCAGTCGCATGACCTCGACGTTGGTGCGCACCCGCTGCTCGTGCTCGGCGAGCATCGCCGGCACCTTCTTCCCGCTGATCGCGTCGAGATGTTCGTACACACCGTCGACGTCGCCCCACTCGGTGATCAGCCGTGCGGCGGTCTTGTCCCCCACTCCCGGGACACCGGGCAGGTTGTCGGAGGTGTCTCCCCGCAGTGCCGCCAGATCGACATAGCGGTCGGGCGACACACCGAAGCGTTCGCGGACCGCGTCGGGGTCCATCTCCGCGACCTCGCTGATGCCACGCAGCGTGTAGAGCACGGTCACGTGATCGTCCGCGAGCTGCATCGCGTCACGGTCCCCGGTGACGATCCAGGCGTGCATCCCACCGGCGGCGGCGCGGGTCGCAATCGTGGCGAGCACGTCGTCGGCCTCGACACCGGGGACCTCGACGACCGGGATCTCCAGTACCCGCAGGACCTCGCGGATCATGTCGACCTGGGGGCGGAACTCGTCGGGCGGCGCCGCGCGGTTGGCCTTGTAGTCGGGAACGGCCTCGGTACGGGCGACGTCACGCCCGACATCGAACGCCACGGCGATGGCGTCGGGACGCCGGTCGGCGAGCAACCGGATGAGCATGCTCGTGAACCCGTAGACGGCGTTGGTCAACGCGCCCGTCTGGGTCCGCAGGGTGTCGGGAAGCGCGTAGAACGCGCGATACGCCAGGCTGTGGCCGTCGAGCAGCAGGATCGAGGGACGTTTGGTCACCGGGAACAGCCTGACGCTCGATGGCGTTGGAGATCGTAGTGTTCCTGATCACCCCCACGACCTGCACCGACCCGAGCCCGAGGAGTTCCCGTGACCGACACACTCGTCTTCGACGTGACCGATGCGACCTTCGACGTCGACGTCGTCGAACGGTCGCGCGACGTGCCGGTGATCGTGGACTTCTGGGCCGCGTGGTGCGGGCCGTGCCGGACGCTCGGACCGATGATCGAGGCGGCGGTGCAGGCGCGCGCCGGCCGGGTCGTGCTCGGAAAGATCGACGTCGACGCCAACCAGGCCACGGCGCAGCGCTTCCGCGTCCAGGGCATCCCGCAGGTCCACGCCTTCCGCGACGGTGTTCCGGTCGCGCAGTTCACCGGCGTCATCCCGGCACCACAGCTCGACGCGTTCCTCGACGACCTCGTGCCGTCACCCCAGGACGAGGTTGTTGCTGCGGTGCGTGATCTCCCCCGCGACGAGGCCGAGCCTCGGCTGCGTGCGGTGCTGGACGCCGATCCAGCACACCGAGGGGCTGCCATCGCCCTCGCCGGGCACCTGGTCGAGGACGATCCCCACGCCGCGCTCGAGCTGCTGACCCCGCACCGACCAGATCCTGCTGCCGAGGCCGTGGCACTGCGTGCCCAGCTCACGATCGACGGATCGGGCGATGTCGACGGGCTGCGTGCGGCCGTCGAAGGCGGCGACGACGACGCCCGCATCGACCTCGCACGTGCGCTGGCGGCCCGTGGTGACCACGACGCAGCCATCGAGGAACTCCTGGTCGCCGTGCAGACCTCCGGAGAACTCCGCGAGACCGCTCGCGGTCAACTGGTGGCGCTGTTCACGATGCTGGGCGACGCCGACCCACGTGTGGCCGCGGCCCGGGTGCGACTGGCTCGCGCCCTGTTCTGATCGTCAGTCCGACTCTGGTCGACGGTCAGGCGACGACGTTGAGGAACCGTCGGGTGCGCTCGTTGCGCGGGGAGACCAGGACCTCGTGGGGTGGACCCTCCTCGGCGACGATGCCGTCGTCCATGAACACGACGCGATCGGCGACCTCTCGGGCGAAGGCCATCTCGTGGGTGACGACCATCATGGTCATGCCCTCTGCAGCCAGCGAGCGCATCACCGCGAGCACCTCCCCGACCAGTTCCGGATCGAGTGCCGACGTGGGCTCGTCGAACAGCATCATGTCCGGATCCATCGACAGGGCGCGCGCGATGGCCACCCGTTGCTGCTGGCCCCCGGACAGGTGCGCCGGGTAGGCATCGATCTTGTCGCTCAGTCCGACGCGTTCGAGATTGCGACACGCGACGTCGTCGGCCTCACCGGCGGGACGGCCGAGGACGCGCTGCTGCGCGAGCGTGAGGTTGCGTCGCACGGACAGGTGGGGAAAGAGGTTGAACGCCTGGAACACCATGCCGATGCGAGCGCGCAGGCGATCGAGATCTGTGTCCCGGTCGGTGATGTCGATTCCCTCCACCAGGATCGTCCCCGCCGAGGACTCCTCGAGTCGGTTGACGCAACGCAGCAGGGTCGACTTGCCCGACCCCGACGGTCCGATCACGCACACGACCTCGCCACGTGCCACGTGGAAGTCGATGCCCCGCAGCACCTCGAGGTCGCCGAACGACTTGTGCAACCCCCGGACGTCGATCGCGTGCGCGTCGGGGTCGACGTCCAGGTGGTCGTCGCGTCGTCGGTTCGCCATGTGTCGGTCCCTCAGCGCGCGCGTCGGTTGCGGCGTTCGAGCACCGCGACCAGTTGGGTCAGGGGAATCGTGATCAGCAGGTATACGAACCCGACGACGATGAGTGGCGTCGGACTCGCGGTCTGGGACAGCAGATCGCGTCCGAACTTCGTCAGTTCCTTCGTCACCGGCGTCGTACCCAGCACGAACAGCAGCGAGGTGTCCTTGATCAGCAGGACCAGTTCGTTGGTCAACGGGGGGATGACCAGTCGGAATCCCTGCGGGATGATGACCGACACCATTGCGCGGGTGTGCGACATCCCCAGCGAACGTGCCGCCTCCATCTGGCCCCTGGGCACACCCTCGATCCCAGCTCGGATCGTCTCCGCCATGTACGCAGCGGCGACGAGTCCGAGCCCGAGCGTGATGCGGGTCAGCACGTGCCAGTCGACGCGGAAGGCCAGCGGGATCCCGAACCCGACGAGGAAGATCGTCAGCAGGGCAGGCAGTCCCCGGAACACCTCGACGTAGACGGTGGCGAACCATCGGTACGGCGCCACCGAGCTCAGCCGCATGACGGCCAGCACGAGCCCGAACGCCAGACCGAACGTGAACGCGAGGAACGTGTAGACCAGTGTGTTGCGCGCCGCGACGAACAGGACCTCGGGGAACATCGACCGCGCGATGTCCACGTCGAGGAAGAACCGGGCGATGCGCTCCCAGTCCGCAGCCGACGCCAGCAGCACCAGCAGCAGCACGAACGCGGCGTAGAGAACCCCGCGGATCAGCTGTTGCTGGTGGCGTCTGCTCACCGGTCTCCTCGTGCCGGGTCCGATCAGCCCGCCAGGAAGTACTCGGCGAACAGTTCGTCGTACAGGCCGCTGTCGCGCACCGCCTGCAGTCCGGTGTTGACCGCGTCCACGAGCCCGTCCTCACGATCGCGCGTCATCGCGAACCCGTAGTTCTCGTCGGTCACGAACTCCGCGATGACCTGCACGTCCCCGGTGTTCGCGGCGTACTCCTCGTTCACAGGCAGGTCCTGCAGCACCGCATCGAGCTGTCCGGCCTGCAGGGCGGTGAACAGGTCGCCGGGGTTCTCGAACGCGGTCACGGTCGCGCCGGGCACGTTCTCCTCGGCGTACTGCTCACCGGTGGTTCCCGACTGGACGCCCACGGTCAGACCCTCGACCAGGTCGTCGATGCCAGCCACCTCACTGCCCTCGAGCACGAGCAGGGACTGGTCCGCCGAGTAGTACGCGTCGGAGAAGTCGAGTCGCTCCGCGCGCGCGTCGGTGATGGTCATCGCACTCGCCGCGAGGTCGCAGGTACCGGCGGCCATCGTCGTGCCGGACTCGAGCCCCTCGAAACCGGTGGCGATGATCTCCACCTCGAGGCCGTTCTCCTCGGCGATGGCCGCGATCAGGTCGATGTCGAAGCCGCGGTAACCGATCGGTGAGTCCGGGTCCTCGAACTCGAACGGCGGGTAGGGGACGTCGGTACAGACCGTCAGCGTCCCGGCGGAGACGAGGTCGAAGTCGCCGGTGGACGCGTCGTCATCGCCGCCACACGCGACGACGAGCAGGCTGAGCACGGCGAGCACGGCCGTGATGCGGGTGGTGATCCTCATCGGGCGTTCCTGTTCTGGTGCGACCGACATGCGTCAGTCGGTGGAGGACTCGAGTTCTGCGACGATTCGTTCCGCGACCTGGCGCATCGTCTGGCGACGCTCCATGGCGCGGCGTTGGATGAGACGGAAGGCCTCCGCCTCGCTGAGGTCCTGACGATCCTGCAACAGACCCTTGGCGCGTTCCACGACCTTGCGCGCCTCGAGCCGTCCGTTGAGGTCGTCGACGGTGGCCTCCAGGCCCGCCATCTCGCGGAACCGGCCGGAGGCGATCTCCACGGCGGGGAGCAGGTCGTGCTTCTGGAACGGCTTGACGAGGTACGCCATCGCGCCAGCCCGACGTGCCTGTTCCACGAGTTCCCGCTGGCTGAACGCCGTCAGGATCAGGATCGCTGAGAGGCGGTCGCGGGCGATCTCCTCTGCTGCCTCGAGGCCGTCCATGACGGGCATCTTGATGTCGAGTATGACGAGGTCAGGGCGCAGTTCGCGGGTCATGCGCACGGCGGAGGCGCCGTCGGCGACCTGCGCGACCACGTCGAACCCCTCCTCCTCGAGCATCTCCTTCAGGTCGAGGCGGATCAGCGCCTCATCCTCCGCGATCAGGACACGCGTGGGCCGACCTCCGTCGTCCGAGGTCTCCGTCGGTCCGGTTGCGCCCGTCGTGTCCGTCACGCGTCTCGTCCTTCCACCGCAAGGTCCTCGTCGGGTTCGTCTCGTACCCCCGGTGGGACTCGAACCCACAATCCCTCACGGGAAGACGGTTTTGAGCCGTCCCTGTATGCCAGTTCCAGCACGGGGGCCCGCATGGTGCGCCACCCAGGGCGCCGCCCGGCCGTGGACTGTACCGCGCAGGCCGGCCTGACCGGCGGTCACTCCGCGTCGGCCCTTCGCGGGGTCTGGCTCAGGCGATCCACGATGACCGCGATGATCAGCACGGCCAGGCCCGAGTTGGTCGCCGCCGGGATGTCGACGCGTTGCACCGCTCGGAGGATCAGCTGACCGAGGCCGCCACCCGCGATGATCGCGGCGATGACCACCATGGACAGCGAGAGCATGAGCGTCTGGTTGAGACCGGCCATGATCGCGGGTCGCGCGAGCGGAAGCTGCACCTCCCGGAGCGTCTGCCAGTCCGTCGATCCGAACGCGTGCGCCGCCTCCACCGTGTCGCTCGGGACCTGCCGGATCCCGAGGTTCGTCAGCCGGACGATCGGTGGAAGCGCGAAGATGATCGTGGCGATCGTGCCGGGCACCTTGCCGATCCCGAAGAAGAAGGCGACGGGCAGCAGGTAGATGAACGGGTGGATGGTCTGCATGGCGTCGAGCACGGGCCGCAGGGACGACTCGACCCGATCGTCGCTCGCTGCCCAGATGCCCAGGGGAATACCGATGAGTGTGCAGACGAGCACGGCCGTGAGGATCATCGCGACGGTCGTCATCGCAAACCGCCACAGGTCGTTCGAGAGCAGGCCCATGAACACCAGCATCGCCATGAAGCCGATCGCGGTGCGCCAGTTGCGCATCCGCCACGCAAGGGCGCCGACCAGGACCACGACCATGTACCAGGGGGCGGTCTGCAGCAGCCACTCGGTGCCGTCGAGCACCTGCGCGATCGGCCACTTGATGGCGTCGAAGAGCCACGACAGGTTCTCGTTCGCCCACCGGACACCCGCCTCGACCCAGCGGCCGAGCGGAAGCTCGTAGCGGTCGAGCAGGTCGTTGAGTCCAGACACGGCCTGAGCGATCATCAGCGTGTTCACACGGACACCTCCGACGGTGGGTCGTCCACGACCTCGACCTCGCCGAGGGTTCGCAGGATGTCGAGCGCCGAGACCGAACCGACGAGCCGGCCGGCGTCGTCGACGATCGCGACGGGACGTCCGTCTCCGGACAACGGGAAGAGTGCCGCCAGGGTCGCGGTGGTCCGTGCCGTCGCGAATCCCGGTGATGCGACGTCTGCAGCCGTGCCGGACGCCTCCGCCAGGTCCTCGGCTCGGAACACCGCGACGGGCCGATGGTCGCCATCGACGACGTAGCCGAGATCGGCAGCACCCAGCGCGTCGCGCATGTCGTCGACGGATGCGGCGCTGCCGACGCTCGATGGCTCGGACATGACGTAGCTGGCGGGCAGGACCTTCGCGTGGTCGACGTCCGCCATGAAGTCGGCGACGTACTGGTCCTCGGGTTGCGTGACGATCTGCGTCGGCGTGCCGATCTGGACGGTCCGACCCTCCTTCATGATCATCACGCGCGTGCCGATGCGCAGCGCTTCGTTGAGGTCGTGGGTGATGAACACGATGGTCTTGCGCACCTGTTGCTGAAGCGTGAGCAGTTCGTCCTGCATCTGACGACGGATCAGGGGGTCGAGCGCCGAGAACGCCTCGTCCATCAGCAGGATGTCGGGGTCCGGGGCGAGCGCCCGGGCGAGCCCGACGCGCTGCTGCATGCCGCCGGAGAGGTTGTGCGGGTAGAGCTCCGCCCAGTCCTCCAGGCCAACGAGCTCGAGCGCCTCCGTGGCGCGTGCCCGCTGCTGGTCCGCGTCGACGCCCTGCATCCTCAGCCCGTACGCGGCGTTCTCGAGCACGGTCTTGTGGGGGAACAGCGCGAAGTGCTGGAACACCATCGCCATCTTGCGGCGACGAACATCGCGCACCTGTTCCAGGTCCAGAGCGGTGACGTCCTCGCCATCGACGATCACCCGCCCGTCCGTGGGTTCGTGGATGCGGTTGATGCAACGGATCAGCGTCGACTTGCCCGAACCAGAGAGCCCCATCACCACGAAGACCTCGCCTTCGTGGATGTCGAGCGACACGCCACCGACGCCCACCACGTGGCCGGTCTCCTCGCGGATGTCCGCGTTGGTCGCCCCCTCGTGGAGCATCTCCAGTGGCCGGCCTTTCGCGTCACCGCCGAAGATCTTGACCACACCGTCCAACTGGATCTTGGTGTTCACGCTGCTCCTCGTGTCGTCGCGGGCCTGCGCCGTCGATCGGATGCCCCGGGGCATCGTCCTCGCGACGACGGGCACCGTACCGATCGGGTCGACGGGCCCGCACGTCGACCCGACTCACGACGAGGGGCCCCGTGGGGCCCCTCGTCGTCGTACACGTCGAACGGTCAGGCAGCTGCGCGTGCAGCCTCCAGCCACTCGTCGACGAGCGTGCGGTTCGCCTCGATCCACTCCTGGGCATGACGCTCGATGTCTGCCTGGGAGCTCTCGCCGTCCTGCATGCGCAGGTTCTGCTCGGCGATCGCCCCGAGCGGAAGCTCGACACGCTCGAACAGGGTGGCTGCAGCCGGGTTGTCCGCGAGGAAGTCGGCGTTGGCCGCGACACGGATGTCGTCAGCGTTCCAGCCGGTGTGGCACGGGTCGGTCACACAGCCCTCGACACCATCGATCGGGTCGTTGCCGTGGGGATGCGTCGGTGCCTCGATCCACACGACGTCCTCGCCGGGCACGAGTGCTCCGACGGTCCAGTTCGGCGTCCACGTGTAGAAGAGCACGGGCTCACCACGGTCGTAACGTGCAAGCAGGTCCGTCATCAGGACCGAGTACTGGGCGCTCACGTGCTCGATGGTCGCGTCGTGTCCGGTCTCGGTGAGGTGCTGCTCGATCGCCTCGAAGCAGCCCCAACCAGCGTCGCAGCCGACGAGATCCGCACGGTCGTCGCCCGTGAAGTCGAACAGGGCGTTGATCTCGGGGTCCTCGGCGATCTGCTCGAACGACGTGATGTCGTACTCGTCAGCCGTCGCCTTGTCGATCAGGTAGCCGTTGAAGCCACCTGCCGGGATCATCATGCCGACCTGCTCGACACTGGTCGTGTTCTCCAGGAACGGATCGTGGAGCGGGAACCAACCATTGGCCCAGAAGTCGACATCACCCTGGTCCAGTGCCTGGTAGAACAGCTCCGCACCCAGCTCGTTGTTCTCCGGGTGCTCGACGTCGTAGCCGAGCTCACCGAGCAGCTGGTAGTAGATCTCTGCGATGACGTACTCGGTGTCCCAACTGGCGCGCGCCATGGTGATCTCACCGCTGATCTCGGCCGCCTCGTCGGGTTCCTCGGTCGCCGACTCGTCCGGCTCCTCGGCTGGCGTGGCCTCTGGCTCCGTCGCGGGCTCCTCGTCCGGCGAGCATGCGGCGACGACGAACGCCAGCACCAGTGCCAGGGGCAGCAGTGACCAGCGCTTCGAAGTCCTGTGTGACTTCTTCCTCACGAATTCTCCTGGGTCGTCAATATGATGTCCCCCCACCATACGACCCACCTAGTAGACGTCAAATCGTCTTTCGGTCATTCGGACACTCCGTGCCCGGCCACGCCTCCACGCAGTTCCCGCACGAGGGCGGCCACACGTGCGGGGGCCTGGGCCGCCTCCCCGGCACCCACCGCGTCGACGATCGCGGAGCCGACGATGACGCCGTCGGCATGTGCGGCGACCTCGGCGGCCGAGGCCCGGTCGCGGACCCCGATGCCCACGGCGACCGGCAGATCAGTGTGGGCGCGCACCCGCTGCACGAGCTCGCGCGTCTCGTCGGTCGCAACCGACTTCACCCCGGTCACCCCGAGCAGTCCCGCCGCATACACCCAACCCGTCGAGGTGGCCCCGATCGCGGAGAGGCGGTCATCGCTCGACACGGACGAGGCCAGGAAGATGGTCGCGAGTCCGTGCGCCCGGGCAGCGGTCAACCAGTCGTCGGCCTCGGGGACCGGCAGGTCGGGAAGGATGACGCCGCTGACGCCGGCGGCCGCGCACTCGCCTGCGAAACGGTCGTACCCGCGGGTGTCCGCGATGGTGACGTAGGTCATCACGACCTTCGGAACGTCCACGTCGAGGTCGGCGATGAGCCGCAGCTGCTCGTCGACCCCATGGCCCGCCTCGAGCACGTGCTGGTTCGCGCGCTGGATGATGGGTCCGTCCATCATCGGATCCGAGAACGGCAGGCCGATCTCCAGGATGTCTGCACCGGCGTCGACCGCGGCGCGGAAACAGGCTCGCGACGTGTCCGGGTCCGGGTAGCACGCCGTCAGGTAGGTGATGAGGGCTGCGCGGCCTTCGTCACGAGCCACGGCGAATGCACGGGCGATGCGCTGGGTCCCGTCCTCGGCCATCACGGCTGCTCCCCGTCGGCGTCGGCGAACGCCCGGTCGACACCGACGTCCCAGCCCGCGACCTCGACCACCTCGTCCACGTCCTTGTCCCCGCGACCCGACATCGTCAGCACGACCCTCGCATCGGCACCGAACTCCTCGTGACCGTGATCCAGCAGCCAGCCGACGGCGTGGGCCGGCTCGAGGGCCGGGATGATGCCCTCGAGTTCACAGGTGCGACGGAACCCACGCAGGGCCATCTCGTCGGTCGCACTGACGTAGCGGGCGCGGCCCGTGGAGGCCAGCCACGCGTGCTCGGGTCCCACCCCCGGGTAGTCGAGCCCCGCAGACACCGAGTGCGCAGGCTGCACCTGTCCGTCGTCGTCGACGAGCACGATCGAGCGTGACCCGTGCAGGACGGCCTCACGGCCCTCGGTGATGGTCGCGGCGGACCGTCCCGAACCCACGCCCTCCCCTGCAGCCTCGACGCCGACGAGGGCGACGTCCTCGACGTCGATCCATCCGGCGAACGACCCGATGGCGTTGGAGCCCCCGCCCACACACGCGATGACCGCATCGGGACGCCCGCCCGCCTGCGCGGCGAACTGGTCCGCGACCTCGAGCGAGATCACCTTCTGCAGTTCCCGCACGATCGTGGGGAACGGGTGGGGCCCCATGGCCGACCCGATGAGGTAGTGCGTGTCGTGGACGTTGGTCACCCAGTCGCGCATCGCCTCGTTGATCGCGTCCTTGAGCGTGCGCGTCCCGCTGGTCACCGGCACGACCCGTGCGCCCAGCAGCTGCATGCGCACCACGTTGAGACGTTGGCGTCGGCAGTCCTCGGCGCCCATGTACACGGTGCAGTCGAGCCCGAACAGTGCGGCAGCCGTGGCCGTGGCCACACCGTGCTGGCCGGCACCCGTCTCCGCGATGATCCGGGGCTTGCCCATGCGTCGGGCCAGCAGGGCCTGACCCACCACGTTGTTGAGCTTGTGGCTTCCCGTGTGCGCGAGATCCTCACGCTTGAGCCACACGTCGAGTCCAGCCTCCTCGGACAGGCGCTGCGCGTGATACAGCGGCGTGGGGCGTCCTCCGTAGTTGCGGAGCAGGTCGTCCAGCTCCGCCGCGAAGGCCGGGTCCACCGACGCGGCACGCCACGCGTCCTCGAGCTGCCGCAGCGCTCCGGACAGGGCCTCGGGGACGTACTGGCCGCCAAAGCGCCCGAAGTACCCCTCACGCGTCGTCTCGGTCGTCATGATGCTCCCAACGTCGCTGCCGGGTCTCGCCGGCCTGCCTCGACGAGCGCGGCGACCGCAGCCCTGCGGTCGGACGCGGTCACGACCGACTCGCCGACGAGCACCGCGTCCGCGCCCTCGACTGCGTGCCGTCGCACGTCGTCGGGGTCGCGCACACCAGACTCTGCGACCGCGATCATCGACGGCGACATCTGGGGACGCAGCCGGGCGAAGGCGCGCGCATCGAGTTCGAAGGTCCGCAGGTCCCGGGCATTGACCCCGACCACCCGGGCACCGACACGGGCCGCACGTCGCAGTTCGTCCGCGTCGTGGACCTCCACCAGCGCGGCGAGCCCGGCGGCCCGGGCCTCCTCGTGGAACGCCGCGAGGTCGTCGTCGGTCAGGGCCGCCACGATCAGCAGGACCGCGGACGCCCCGGCCTCGCGGGCCTGCCACACCTGGTACGGGTCGACGACGAAGTCCTTGCGCAGTGTCGGGGTTCCCGTGCGAGACGCGGCACGCAGGTCGTCGAGCGAGCCGTCGAACCCGGCCGGTTCGGTCAGCACGCTGATGGCTGCCGCGCCCCCGTCGGCGTACTGCTGCGCCACCTCGCCGGCATCGATGTCTGGAGCGAGCGGACCACGCGACGGCGATGCGCGCTTCACCTCGGCGATCACGGCGACGTCGGGACCCGCGAGCGCATCGGTGAACGACGGCGGCTCGTCCGTCGCCAGGGCCCGGGCCTGCAGTGCCTCCAGCGACTCGCGTGCGCGGTCGGCCTCGACGCGCCGTCGGGCGTCGGCGAGCAGTTCGTCGAGGAAGCTGGGCACGAGGCTCCTGTCCGGTCTGTTCGACGCCAGGTCGATGCTACGGGACGTCAGCGCAGCAGATGCTCGGCAGCACGGATCGCGGCGATCACGGCTCCCGCCTTGCTCCGGGTCTCGAGTTCCTCGGACACCGGAACCGAGTCCGCGACGATGCCGGCACCGGCCTGCACGTAGGCGGTCGAACCCTGCATGATCACGGTCCGAATGGTGATGCAGGTGTCCAGGTTTCCCGCGAAGTCCACGTAGCCGACCGCTCCGGCGTACGGGCCGCGGCGGTTGGGTTCGAGTTCGTCGATGATCTCCATCGCGCGGACCTTCGGTGCCCCCGACACCGTGCCGGCGGGGAACACGGCACGCAGGACGTCGACGGGACCGAGTCCGTCGCGCAACTGGCCGCTGACCGCGCTCGTCAGGTGCATGACGTGGCTGAAGCGTTCGACCTGCAGCATCTCGTCGACCTGCACGGTGCCGATCTCGCACACCCGTCCGAGATCGTTGCGTGCGAGGTCGACCAGCATCACGTGCTCGGCCCGTTCCTTGGCGTCGGCCACCAGCTCGGCCTCGAGTTCCCGATCCTCCCGAGGACTGGATCCTCGGCGGCGGGTCCCTGCGATCGGCCACGTCTCCACGTGGCGTCCCGTGACCTGGACGAGCGCCTCCGGTGACGACCCGACGATCTGGAAGTCGCCCAGATCGAGCAGGTACAGGTACGGCGACGGGTTGATGACCCGCAGCACCCGGTAGACGTCGAACGCCGACGCGCTCGTCTCCAGGGCGAAGCGCTGGCTGACCACGGTCTGGAAGGTGTCGCCGGACCGCACGTACTCCTTGACGGCCTCGACCATCTGTTCGTAGTCGCCAGAGGCGAGGTTCGACGGCGCCGGGTCACCGACGTCGGGGGTGGGTGGTGCCACGACGCGCACGTCCGGCAACGGGCCCGACAGGCGTCCGACGACGTCGAGGGTCGCCTGCACCCCGGCGTCGTACGCGGCGTCGAGCTCCGCGTCCGGGACGTCGTGGGTGACCACGTTCGTCACGATGGTCATGACCTGCCGCAGGTGGTCGAGCGCCACGACGTGCCGAGGAAAGATCATCAGGACGTCGGGGACACCGAGGTCGTCGACCCCGGTGTCGGGAATCGACTCCACCTCGCGCACGGCGTCGTATCCGAGATATCCGACGGCACCGCCGTGCAGGGGCACGTCCGGCAGCGGAGGCGCGCGCAGCGCGTCAGTGGCACGCGCCAGCGCGTCGAACGCACCGGTGGCATCGCGGGCCTCGGCGGGTGGTTCACCGATCCAGTGGACGTCGCCCTCGCGTCCCTGCAGGGTCAGGAACGGATCGAAGCCCACGAACGAGAATCGGCCCCAGCGTTCACCGTGCTCGGCGGACTCGAGCAGGAAGCTCGGCGCATCGGTCGCCAACCGCGCGTACACGGACAGGGGCGTGTCGAGATCCGCGAGCACCTCGGTGCGCACCGGCACCACCCCATGATCGCGGGCGAGCCGAAGGAACTCGTCCCGAGACGGTTCGACCTTCACGACGTCGCCACCAGGTCACGGTGGAAGCAGGTGCGTTCTCCCGTGTGGCACGCCACACCGTCTCCGCCCGGTTCGACCGTGACGAGCAGGGCGTCTCCGTCGCAGTCGACCCGGAGATCCACGACCCGCTGGACGTTGCCCGAGGTCGCACCCTTGTGCCACAGTTCCTGGCGTGACCGGCTGTAGAACACCGTCTCCCCGATCTCGAGCGTCCGTGCGAGCGACTCCTCGTTCATCCACGCGAGCATGAGGACCTCGGACGTGGCATGGTCGACGACGATCGCGGCGACGAGCCCGCGGTCGTCCGGGCGCAGCATGGCGCGCTGTTCGTCGGAGAGTCCGGCCGTCATCGTGCATCCCGTCCCGTGGGTCGTCGGAGCGTAACCGAGGCTGCTCGCCCCTCCGGGCCGCGTCGTCTACCGTCGAGGGGCCCGCGGGCACCGTCTCGCCCGTCCCCGACGCCGTTCGCCACCGAGGAGGCACGCATGTCCCTCCCGCCCGCTGCCTGGCACCCGGATCCGACGGGCCGCAACGAGTACCGCTACTGGGACGGTGAGCGCTGGACCGAGCACGTCGCCAACGGCGGTCAGGTGTCGGTCGA
>JBBDIX010000051.1:0-8163 GCA_040880235.1 Nitriliruptoraceae bacterium | reverse complement strand
GCGACGCCGGTCCGCAGGAGCCCTCACCAGACTCAGCGGAACCCGACGCTGCGACCTCCCCTCACCTGAGCGCGGTGCCCGAACCGACCGAGGCGTACGGGGAGTACCAGGAATCCGAGGAGCTCGAGGAGTCCGGGCCGCCACCGGTCACCGCATCCCGTGACCCTCGTGCGACGCACCTGTCGGAGCCGACCGAGCCAGAGGGTCCCGCGACGCCGGCCTCCGACCTCGGTGGCCCGTCGAGCGCATCCGACATCGACGTCCACCTCGACGACGAGGACCCCCGGGAACGTCACGGCATCACCGTCGCCGCGATGCTCGTCGGCGTGATGACCCTCGCGGTGACCGTGGCCGTCGCGACGGCCTCGCTGCTGCTGGTGTTCGTGCCCACCATCGGTCTGGTCGGTCTCGTCGGGGTCGTGGGCGGGATCCTGGCGCTCGGGCTCGGCATGGCCGGTTCCCGTCGCGCTCGCGGAGGTGCACCGGGAAGGGGCGCGGCGCGGGTCGGGATCGTGTGTGGCATCCTCGCGATCCTGCTCGGACTCGGGGTGCTGTTCGTCCACCTGATCCTGTTGGAAGGCATGGATGCCGAGGTCGCCACCTTCGTGGCATGTCTGGCGGACGGAGGCGACGCGAGCACGTGCCAGGCGCTGTTCCGCGCAGAACTCGGCGCGGGACTCGGCTGACCGGCCCCGCGTCGGGCGTCAGCGGCGGATGGGCAGACCCGCCTCGGCCATCTCTCGCTTGACGTCCCCGATGCGCAGTGTTCCGAAGTGGAAGATCGACGCAGCGAGCACGGCCGAGGCGCCTCCGTCACGGGCAGCCTCGACCATGTGTGCGGCATTGCCCGCACCGCCGGAGGCGATCACCGGGACGCGCACGACCTCGTGGACGGCACGCAGCAGTTCGAGATCGAATCCGGATCCGGTGCCGTCGCGGTCCATGGACGTGAGCAGGATCTCTCCCGCGCCGAGTCCGACGGCCCGTGCACACCACTCGACCGCGTCGTGTTCGGTCGCCGTGCGGCCTCCGTTGATGGTCAGCCCCCATCGACCGTCGTCGCGTCGTCGCGCATCCACGGCGACGACCACCGACTGTGACCCGACCGCTTCCGCCGCCTCCGACAGCAGCTCGGGCCGGCGGATCGCCGCGGTGTTGAACGCGATCTTGTCCGCACCGGCGTGAAGCATCCGACGTGCGTCGTCGACCGAACGCAGACCGCCGCCCACGGCAAACGGGATCGACACCTCGTCGGCAACCCGTTCCACGACGTCGACCATCGTCTCCCGATCGTCACTCGACGCAGTGATGTCGAGGAACACAAGCTCGTCCGCCCCCTCACGGTCGTAGGCAGCCGCGAGCTCGACGGGATCGCCCGCGTCCCTGAGGTCGACGAACTGGATCCCCTTGACCACGCGCCCGCCCGTGACGTCGAGGCACGGGATGACCCGGACCGCGAGTCCCCCCGGGTCGGGCGTCATGACCCGCCCTGTTCGTCGATCCCGGCCACGAGTGCGAGGGCCTCGGACAGTTCGAAGGCGCCGCTGTAGAGGGCCTTGCCGACGATCGCGGCATCGACGCGTTCGTGGCACGTCGCGAGCACGCGCAGGTCGTCGAGGCTGCTCACGCCGCCCGAGGCCGTGACCGCACTCGTCGTCGCGTCCGCGACGGACCGCAGCATGTCGACGTTCGGGCCCTGCAGCATGCCGTCGCGTGCCACGTCGGTGTAGACGAAGCGCTGGACCCCCATGCGCGTGAACTGGTCGAGCGCGTCGTACAGGTCGCCCGCCTCCTCGGTCCAGCCGCGCGCCTGCAGGACGGTGCCGCGTGCGTCGAGACCCACGGCGACACGCTCCGGGCCCACGGCCTGCAGCGACGCCTCGACGAAGGACGGGTCGGTCAGCGCCATCGTGCCGATCACGACCCGTTCGGCGCCGTAGCCGACGGACGCCTGCACGTCGTCGAGCGTGCGCACCCCCCCGGACGCCTGCACCCGGCAGCCCGTCTCTCGCACGATGCGTTCGATCAGGGCACGGTTGCGCGGCTCGCCGGTGAACGCCGCATCGAGGTCGACCACGTGCAGCCACGTCGTACCCGCGTCCGCGAAGCGCTGCGCCGCCGCGACCGGGTCCACGTCGTAGATCGTCTGTTCGTCGGCCCGCCCCTGGGTGAGGCGCACGGCACGGCCGTCACGGATGTCGACGGCGGGATACAGGGTCAGCAACAGGTCACCTCAGGGTCACGGGCTGGTGTCGAGCGATCGCAGCCAGTTGGCCAGCAGCTGATTTCCGATCGCCCCGGACTTCTCCGGGTGGAACTGTGTGCCGACCACGTTGCCCTCGCGCACGACACAGGGGAAGTCGACGCTGCCGTGGGTGCACCGGGCGACCACGTGATCCTGGTCGTCGGGAACCGCGTAGTAGGAGTGGGTGAAGTAGAACCGTTCGCGGTCGATGCCGGCGAAGAGCGGATCGTCGCGCGTGTCCACCACCACGTTCCAGCCGAGGTGGGGCACCTGGGCGCCCGCTGGAAGGCGCACCACCCGACCCGGGAGAAGGCCCAGTCCCGGCTCATCTCCCTCCTCAGACGTCGCGTAGAGCAGTTGCATGCCCACACAGATGCCGAAGAGCGGTCGGTCGTCGGCGATCCACGTCTCGAGCAGCCGGTGGAGGCCGGCGTCGCGAAGGTTGGCGACACACGAGGCGAAGTGCCCGACACCGGGGATGACGAGCACGTCGGCGTCGGCAGCCACGGTCGGCGATGCGGTGATCGTCACGTCCGCGCCGGCAGCCTCGAAGCCGCGGCGCGCCGAACGCACGTTGCCGGCACCGTAGTCGAGGACTGCGACGCGACGGACCGGGTCGGTCACTGCAGCACGCCCTTGGTGGACGGGATCTGCGAGCCGGTCACGGCGACGGCACGCCGAAGGGCGACCGCGACGGCCTTGAACACGGACTCGAAGACGTGGTGCGTGTTGTCTCCGCGCACGCTGTCGACGTGCAGGGTGATGCGGGCGTTGGCGACCAGCGCCTCGAAGAAGTGCTTCACGAGGGTGGTCTCGAAGGTGCCCACGACCTCCACGGGCGTGTCGACGTTCCAGACGAGGTAGGGGCGCCCCGACAGGTCGATGGCGACGTGCGTCAGGGCCTCGTCGATCGGGACGAGCGCGTCGGCGAACCGTTCCACGCCCGTGCGGTCTCCCCACGCCTCGGCGAGTGCCTGACCGAGCGCGATCCCCGTGTCCTCCACGGTGTGGTGCGCATCGATCTCCACGTCCCCGTCGGCCCGCACGACGAGGTCCAGACGACCGTGACGACCGAGCTGGTCGAGCATGTGGTCGAAGAAGGGCACGCCGGTGGAGACCTCGCTCGACCCGGATCCGTCGAGGTCGAGCTCGACGACGATCCCGGTCTCCTTCGTCGATCGTTCGACTCGCGCAGTTCTGCTCACGTCGGTCGTCCTCGCCTCGGGATGGGTGGCGCGCTGGTCACACGTCGTCGCGGATCGCGTCCAGTGCACGGATGAACGCGTCGTTCTCCTCGGGTGTGCCGATCGTAACGCGCACGCACCCTGCGAGCCGCGGTCGGGTGGAGAAGTCCCGGACGAGCACGCCATGCGCGAGCAGGCGGTCGAACAGGCCGTCGACGTCGGTGCGCACGAGCACGAAGTTGGCCACGGACTCGAACACCTCGACACCGGGCCGTTCGAGCAGTCTGGACACGAGGCGTTGGCGTTCGGATGCGACCTGCGCACGGTGTTCGAGGAACGACTCCTCGTCGTCGAGCGCGACGATCCCGGCGACCTGCGTGATGGCGTCGAGGTGGTAGGGCAGTCGGACCTTCTGCAGGTCCTCGACCACCCAGGCGGACGCCACGAGGTACCCGAGTCGCAACCCGGCGAGTCGGAACGCCTTGGAGAAGGTGCGCACGACCACCAGTCTCGACAGCTCGCCGACCAGGTCGACCACACTCGTCGACGGCGGCGCGAACTCTACGTAGGCCTCGTCCACCACCACCAGCCCCACGGTTGCGTCGTGCACCGCGCGGATCACGTCACGTCGGATCGGGGTCCCGGTCGGATTGTTGGGCGAGGCGAACAGCACGAGGTCGGGGTCGTGTTCGTCGACCGCGGCGAGCACAGCGGCGGCATCCACCTGCAGGGCCTCGTCCAGGTCCACGGTCACCAGCGGCGTGAGGGCCGTGCGGCAGAGTTCGGGATACATCGAGTAGCTCGGACGCAGCGACAGCGCCGTGCGCCCGGGACCTCCGTAGGCCTGTAGGAGCTGGATCAGGACCTCGTTGGACCCGTTCGCCGCCCAGACCGCCGATGGATCCACCCCGTGTCGCGCGGCGAGCGCCGCACGCAGGTCCAGGTGGTCGCGGTCGGGATACCGGTTGAGGTCCACCGACCGCAGGCGTTCGGTCACGCGGTCCAGGAACCCGGACGGGGGCGGCGTCGCCGTCTCGTTCGTGTTGAGTCGGACCTCGACGTCGAGCTGCGGTGCGCCGTACGGCTCGACGTGCTCGAGCCCGCGACGTACGGGCACACGACCCGACTCGGCACCAGGAGACGTCATCGTGCCGCGTCCAGACGGGCCTCCACCGCACGCCAGTGCGCGGGGAGGTTCTCGGCGCGGGCGAGCGTCTCCACGGTGGGGGCGAGTTCCGCCAGGGACTCGGCGTCGTAGGTGACGTGGTTGACGGTCACCATGAACGAGGCCGTCGTGAGCCCTCCCGTGAACCGGGCCGTTCCCAGGACCGGCAGGGTGTGGTTCGGGCCCGCGGCGTAGTCGCCGAGCGATACCGGTGTGGAGGCCCCGATGAACGTGGTGCCCGCCCAGCGGATGCGACGCGCGACGGCGTCGGCATCGGCCGTGTGCACCTCGAGGTGCTCGGCGGCGTAGGCCTCCGCGACCTCCACGGCCTGGTCGAGGTCGTCGACGAGCACCACCGTGCCCTGACCCGCGAGTGCGTCCTCGACACGCTGGCGGTGCAGGGTGGCGGCCACCTCCACCTCGAGGGCCGCCTCGACGCGATCGACCAGCGACGGGTCGGTGGTGACGAGGATGACGCCGGCCATCTCGTCGTGCTCTGCCTGGGCGACGAGGTCGGTCGCCACGAAGGTCGGGTCGGCGGTGTCGTCCGCGACGATGGCGATCTCGGTCGGGCCAGCGAGCGAGTCGATCCCGCACAGTCCTGCCGCCTGCACCTGCTGCTTCGCCGCCGCGACGAACATGTTGCCGGGGCCGACGACCTTGTCGCAGGCCGGGATCGACTCGGTGCCGAGTGCCATCGCGGCGATGGCCTGCGCCCCGCCGACCGCGAACACCTCGGTGACACCGAGCAGGTGGGCGGCCGCGAGGATCGTGGCGTTGGGGTGCCCGCCCTCACCCGTGGGTGGCGTGCACAGCACGATCTGCTCCACGCCGGCGACCAGCGCTGGCACGACGGTCATGACCACCGTGGACGGATAGGCGGCCTTGCCTCCGGGGACGTACACGCCGGCACGTGCGACCGGACGGTGCCACTGCCCCATCCGGGCGCCGTCACGCTCGTCCTCCCAGTCGGTGGGTCGCGCGCGCTCGTGGAACCAGCGGACCTGGTCCACGGCCCGTTCGAGGGCCGCACGCAGGTCCGCGTCCAGGTCGTCGAAGGCGGCGGCGCACCGCGAAGGATCGACACGCAGGTCGTCGCGTCGCACGCCGTCGAACCGTTCGGTGAGCTCGTGCAGCGCCGCGTCACCGCCGGTGCGCACCGCCTCGATGACGTCGGCAGCGGCCGTCGCGGCGCGGTCCATGGCCTCGCGCGGGCGCGGGAGCAGGGGACGTGGATCCGCCGTGGAACCACGCAGGTCGAGCACGGACAGGCGGGACATGAACGGGCCTCGGTCACCGGGACGGACGCGGGCGAGCGTAGCGTCGGCACCCGGGCGTCCCGGGTGCCGACGTCAGGCCGACGCGTGCACCCCGCGCTCGCGTTCGGGTGTCGCGAAGGTTCGCGGACCGGAGCCGTCCTGGACCGCATCGGGCCCGAAGGCCTCCTTCAGGGAACCGAACAGGCCGCCGCGTCGTTCGACACGCAGGGTGTGGTCGAGCTGATAGCGCCGCTGGGTCCCGTCCTGGTGCACGACGTGCAGACGCACCGCCACGGACCCGGGATGGTCCCCGAGGATCGTCTTCAGACGGCGCACCGCATCCGTCGTGCACTGAGCGGCGTCGAACGTGACCACGACCGGTGTACCGAGCGCCTCCGAGAGGTCGGGCGCGGTCACGCGGTTCGCCGCGAGCTTCGCCGTGCCGTCACGGACCTCGAGCCGTCCATCGATGATCAGCACCGTGTCCTCGGCGAGCACCTCGTGGGCGACGCGGAACGTGGAGGGCCAGAACACGACCTCGACCGCGCCGGTCAGGTCCTCGAGCTTCGCCACGAGGTAGGTGTCTCCCTTGCGGGTGAACTTCTTGGTCAGTGAGGTGAGCACCCCACCAACCGTGACGTGGGCGCCGTCGTCACGGTCACCGAGTTCGACACACGGGGTGTCGACGTGTTCGGCCAGGATGCGCTCCACCCCGAACAGCGGGTGATCGGACACGTACAGCCCGAGCATCTCGCGCTCGAGGCGCAGCAGCTGGTCCTTGTCGAACTCCGTGTCGTCGTCGAGCACCACGTCGGCCAGCCCGTCGTCGCCCGTCGTCGGGTCGTCGATCGACTCGAACAGCGAGAACTGCCCCGCGGCCTCCGCCCGCTTGCGTGCCACGGCGGCGTCGACGATCGGTTCGAACCCCTCGAGCAGCCCTCGCCTGGTGTGTCCGAGGCTGCAGAAGGCGCCCGCGAGGATGAGGTTCTCCAGCGTGCGACGGTTGAGGACCTGGCCGTCGACCTTCGCACAGAAGTCCGAGAAGTTCTCGAACCGTCCGGCGCGGGTCCGGGCCTCCACGATCTGCTCGACGATCCCCTCGCCGACGCCACGCACGGCCGTCAGGCCGAACCGGATCTCGTCACCGCGAGGCGTGAAGTCGGCCCCCGACTCGTTGACGTCCGGTGGCAGGACGGCGATCCCCATCCGCCGGCACTCGTTGAGGTAGAGCGGCTTGGAGTCCTTGTTGTTCTTGACGCTGCTGAGCAGGGCCGCCATGTACTCGACCGGGTAGTGCGCCTTGAGCCAGGCGGTCTGGTAGCTGACGACCCCGTAGGCAACCGTGTGGGACTTGTTGAACCCGTACTCGGCGAACCGTTCGATCAGTCCCCACAGGTTGTCGACGAAGCCACGCTCGTATCCACGCTCGAGGGCCCCCGCGACGAACTGCTCGCGCTGCGCACCCATCAGGTCGCGGTCCTTCTTGCCCACCGCCTTGCGCAGTGCATCGGCCTCTGCCAGGGAGAACCCGGACAGGTCCGTGGCGATCTTCATCACCTGTTCCTGGTAGACGATCACGCCGTACGTCTCACCCAGGATCGGCTCGAGGGCCGGATGCTCGTAGCCGACCTCCTCGAGGCCGTTCTTGCGGTCGGCGAACGTCAGGTGCATCGACTCGCCCAGCGGCCCCGGCCGGTAGAGCGCGAGCAGCGCGGAGATGTCCTCGAACCGTGTCGGGCGCAGACGGCGCACCAGGGTCTGCATGCCGGCCGAGTCGAGCTGGAAGATGCCCAGCGTGTGTCCGGTGGACAGCATCTCGTAGGTCGCCGGGTCATCCATCTCGCCGAGCAGGTCCGGATCGTCGAGATCGACGTCACGGCCCTGGTTGGCGCGCACGTGACGTTCAGCGTCAGAGATGACGGTCAGTGTGCGCAACCCCAGGAAGTCCATCTTGAGCAGGCCCAGGGCCTCGGCGGCGTGCATCTCGTACTGGGTGACGATCTCCCCGTTGTCGGTCCGCAGCAGCGGGATCGTCTCCGTGAGCGGCCGGGCACCGATGATGACCGCGGCCGCGTGGATGCCGTGCTGACGCTTGAGGCCCTCGAGGCGTTCGGCGGTGTCGAGCACCCGTCGGTGGGTCGGATCCTCGCGAGCGTCACGCAGTTCGGACGACCTGGTGTAGGCCTCCGCGAGTGTTGCCTCACGGCCCTGCACGGCCGGAGGCATCATCTTCGCGAGTTCGTCACCGACCCGGAACGGCTCGTCGAGCACCCGGGCGGCGTCACGGATGGCCGACTTGGCCTTGATGGT
>JBBDIX010000050.1:0-24756 GCA_040880235.1 Nitriliruptoraceae bacterium | reverse complement strand
TCCGTGAGGACACACGGCCCTCAATCATGCATTGCTCATCGGACCGTGTCCGACCACCTCCGATGTAACCGGTTCCAACATGGGCTAAGGCGGTCTGAACGTAGGATGGCGTCGCGCAGCGTCCGACGGTGTCCGGTCGCGTACGACAACGTCTCGGCGGCGCACGTGTCCACGACGTGTCCATCACACTTGGCCCGTCTCGAGCAACTCGGCCTGTTGGGAGGCGGATTTCGTCTGGCGCGTCGCGTCGCGTCGACAGGTGGACTCGATCGTTTCATCGAGGGGCACACCGACCGCTTCTGTCCGTGGACGGCGGTTCTCGTGGACGTGGTCGAGTAGCTCACGATGGCGGTGCACACCGTGTCCGGTCGGCCGAAGTCGGCCCGGTGCGACGGCCCTGGTGTCGTAGGATCGAACGGCGTTGCCCTCGAGAGGCCCATCCGTGCCCCGCAACATCTTCGTGATCGCGCTCGACGACTTCAACGCGGAGAGCCTGCAGTCGCTCCCAGAGTTCCGGCGGTACAGGTTCCACTCGCTGTTGCCGCAGGGCGACGTGCTCAAGGCCGACAGCTACGACTACGACCAGCTGCTGATGGACGCGAACGAGCAGCTGCGCGGCTTCGACGACACGGTGGACGGGATCGTCACGTGGTGGGACTTCCCGTCGTCGGGACTGGTGCCCGTGCTCGCGGAACACTGGGACCTCTACGGTCCGAGCCTGCGTAGCGTCGTGCTCCTAGAGCACAAGTACTGGAGCCGCATCGCCCAGCGGGCCGTCACCGGCGAGCACGTTCCCGCGTTCGCGGCGTTCGACCCCCTCGACGACCAGGCGCTCGACCGGGTGCGTGAAGGCGGCGTCGACTTCCCGTTCTGGCTCAAGCCGGTGAAGTCCGTGGGTTCCTACCTGGGCTTCCGGATCGAGGGACCGGAGGACTTCGCACCGGCGATCGCCACGATGCGTGAGGAGATCGGCCAGTTCGGCGATCCATTCGACCAGGCACTCGCCCGGGTCGATCTGCCGCCCGACATCGTGGCCGTCGGAGGGTCGGCATGCCTGGCCGAAGGCATCATCGGTGGTTGGCAGTGCACGCTGGAGGGCTACGTCTCCCACGGCGAGACCCACGTCTACGGGACGGTGGACTCGCTGCGTGTGCCCGGCATGTCGACCTTCCGCTGCTACCAGTACCCGTCGCGGCTGCCGATCCCGATCCAGCGCCGCATGGAACAGATCGCCAAAGCGGTCGTTGCCCACGCGCAGCTCGATCACTGCTGCTTCAACGCAGAGTTCTTCTACGACGAGGCGGAGGGCCAGATCTGGATCCTGGAGGTCAACACCCGGCTGTCCCAGTCCCACTTCGATCTCTTCGCGAAGGTGGACGGGGTGTCGAGCCAGCGGGTGATGCTCAGTGTCTCGCAGGGCCGTGTACCGCGCATGCCCTTCCGCCAGGGTGACTTCAACGTCGCCGGCAAGTACTTCCTGCGCACCACCGAGGACGGCAGGGTTCGATCGGTCCCGTCCGAGCAGGATCTGACCGCGGTGCGTGAACGGTTCCCCGGGACCCGTGTCGAGATCGACCCCGTGCCGGGCATGACGCTGTCGGAACTCGCCGTACAGGAGACGTACAGTTTTGAACTCGGACGGGCCTTCATCGGCGCGGATGATCACGATCAGCTCGAGCAGCGCTTCGAGGCGATCGAGGCCATGCTCCCGTTCGAAATCGAAGCCATCACGGCCTGACGAGTCCGGCGCCTGCCGGCGACGAGAGCGCACATGGAGATCCGCGAGGACCTGCCCCACGAGGTCGAACACACGGAGAACGAGTTCATCCGGATGTCGGACGGATGCCGTCTGGCCGCGCGCCTGTGGCGGCCCGTGGGCTCCGAACGCGACCCGGTGCCAGCGATCCTGGAGTACATCCCGTACCGCAAGCGCGATCTCAAGCGTGCCCGCGACGAGCAGATCCACCCGTACCTCGCCGGCCACGGCTACGCGTGTGTGCGCGTCGACCTGCGCGGCAGCGGTGACAGCGACGGTGTGCTGCTCGACGAGTACCTCGAGCAGGAACTGACCGACGGTGAAGAGGTCCTGCGGTGGATCGCCTCCCAACCCTGGTGTGACGGGTCCGTCGGCATCGTCGGCATCTCCTGGGGCGGGTTCAACGGCCTGCAGATCGCTGCGCGACGACCACCGGAACTCAGGGCCGTCGTGAGCATCTGTTCGTCCGACGACCGCTACGCGGACGACGTGCACTACATGGGTGGGTGCGTGCTCGGTGACCACCTCTCCTGGTCCGCGGTCATGCGTGGCTTCAACTCACTGCCGCCGGATCCGGACGTGGTCGGTGATTCATGGCGCGAACGGTGGCTCGAACGGCTCGAGGGCAGCGGGTTGTGGTTGAACACGTGGCTGCGTCACCAACACCGTGACGAGTTCTGGAAGCACGGATCGATTGCCGAGAACTACCAGGACATCCAGGTCCCGGTGATGGCCGTCAGCGGCTGGACCGACGGCTACACCAATGCGGTCTTCCGGATGATGGAACACCTCGAAGTGCCCCGTCAGGCGTTGGTGGGCCCCTGGAGCCAC
This sequence comes from Nitriliruptoraceae bacterium, assembly GCA_040880235.1. Classification (GTDB taxonomy): domain Bacteria; phylum Actinomycetota; class Nitriliruptoria; order Nitriliruptorales; family Nitriliruptoraceae; genus JBBDIX01. The sequence continues at coordinate 22,169 of JBBDIX010000050.1, read as the reverse complement.
AAGTACCCGCATGAAGGCGTCCCTGGTCCGGCCATCGGGTTCCTGCAGGAGATGCTGCGCTGGTGGGACCACTGGTTGAAGGGGCACGACACGAAGATCATGGAGGAACCGATGTTGCGGCTCTACATGCAGGACAGCGTCGCTCCCACCACCTACTACGACAGTCGGCCCGGACGCTGGATCGGTGAGCCGTCGTGGCCGTCGCCCACGGTCAGTACCCGGACCTTCCTGTTGGGTGGACGCTGGAGGCTGACTGATCCGGGCGAGGACATCGTCGAACGCGAACTGACCGTCCAGTCGCCCGTGACGCTCGGGCTGTTCGCCGGGAAGTGGTGCTCGTACAGCGCCACACCCGACCTCCCCCACGACCAGCGGGAGGAGGATGGTGGGGCCCTGGTGTTCGAGAGCCTGCCCCTCGGCGAGCCGATGGAGATGCTCGGCGCTGCGGTGGTGGAGCTCGATGTCGCCAGTTCCCGGCCGGTCGCCCAGATCGCCGTGCGCCTGTCCGACACCGCGCCGGACGATCAGGCGACCCGCGTCACCTACGGCCTGTTGAACCTCACCCACCGTGACAGCCACGAGCATCCGGAGGCGCTGGAACCCGGTGAGACCTACCGGGTCCGCATCGCGATGAACGACATCGCCCATGTCTTCCCCGCGGGGCACCGGTTGCGTCTGGCCGTCTCGACCTCCTACTGGCCGCTCAGCTGGCTCCCGCCCCAGTCGACCAGGTTGACGATCGCGACCGGGGAGAGCGCGCTGCACATTCCCGTGCGCGCCCGTCGGGACGAGGATGAGCACATCAGCCTCTCCCCACCCGAGGCGGCTCCGCCGCTCGCGATGACGGTGCTGGAGACCGGCCAGCACAACTGGTTGGTCACCCGGGATCTGGCCACCGACCGCTCGACGCTGGAGGTGATCGACGACGATGGCCGTCGCCGGATCGAGGACATCGACCTGGTCGTGGAGCGCCGCGTCCGGGAGACCTACTCGACCCAGGCCAACGACTTCAACTCGGCTCGTGGTGAGGTGACGACCGTGCTCGGCCTGGAGCGTGGCGCCTGGAGCATCCGTACCGTCACCCGGACCGTGCTCGCCTCCGATGCGACGCACTTCATGCTCACGGCGGAGCTCGACGCCTACGAGGGCGGCCGGCGCATCTTCTCCGACAACTGGTACGAGGAGATCCCCCGCGACCTGGTCTGACTGCTCCGGGCTCGTGCGTGAGGCCGTGTTGCGGTCGGGCCCGGGGCCGCCGTCAGGTCAGGTGGGCGACGCCGAAGCTGGCGACGGTCACCTTGTGACCCCGCTGAAATCCGAAGAGCCAGCAATGTCGGCCAACTCGGGCATGTCGTCGAGATTCGGCGGCGGCACGTTGGCCCAGCCGTTCTGCTTCCCACCTGCGCCCCCTGATGACAGTGCAGGCCAACTGAGGCGCAATCCCGGGGACGGGCGACACGTTCTTCGCGGTTCGTGTCCATTTCGTGTCCACCGATGCGCGAAACGCCCCCGCAGGCTACGAGGGCGTTTCCGTCATTCTGCCATATTCAGGGTGCTAGGGGTTTTACGAGCCGGTGCGCGAGGGGGGACTTGAACCCCCATGTCCGTGAGGACACACGGCCCTCAACCGTGCGCGTCTGCCATTTCCGCCACTCGCGCGTGGACACCGCCAGAAACGCGGTGCGGGCCGGAGGGTAGCCGTTGGCGGACAGGCCCGCGAAACCTCTGCGAGGTCGCCAGCGGCGTCACTCGATGGTCACCCGCGACAGGTCAGGGGGCCCGAACACCGGCCACGTGAGCCCCTGCACGTCGGGCGCGATGACCAGTGAGTGGTGGTAGTAGAGGAGCGGGAGGACCGGCATCTGGTCCAGGATCCTGGCCTCGGCCTCGCGCCAACGAACGATGGCCGTTCCGGGGAACGGCGCCTCGAGCGCGGCATCCAGCAGGAGGTCGACCTCCGGGTCGGAGAACCCCGTGAGGTTCTCCAGTCCGATGCTGTCGGTGTGGAACAGCGGACGCAGGTAGGACCCCGCATGGGGCTCGGTCGGTTGCCAGCCCAGTCGAAACATCCCCACCTCGCCACGGGAGACGTTTCGCAGGAACACCTGCAGATCATGCGCACGCAGGACGACCTGCACGTCGAGCGCCTCCTCGATCTGACCCGCCATCTGCTCCGCGATCGCTGCGTGGGTGGCACCGCGGTTGTGGGTCAGCGTGAGCAGGGGCACGGCCTCGTCGCGGGCTGCACGTTCAGCCACGTAGGCATCCCAGAGCTCACGGGCAGACACCGGATCATGGATGCAGTGGTCGCACACCCCCGGACGTGAACCCGGAATCGACGGCGGCACGATCGAACCCGCAGGGCTGCGTGTCTCGCCGAGGGATTCGGCGATCACCTCCCGGTCGACGGCCATCGACAGGGCTCGGCGCACCCTGACGTCGTCGTACGGCGCCACGTCCAACGCGAAGCCGTACAGGTACACGGTGGAACTGACGGCATCGACGAGACCGGGTCCCTCACGTCCCCCGATCGCGGCACCGAACACATCCCGCGCCTCCTCGACGCGTTCAGGCGTGATCCTCGCCACGTGCAGGAGTCCCGCCTGCAGGTCCTGCCACTGGCGATCACCATCCGGATCCGAGTCGTACACCGTGAACAGCACGTCGTCGACGGTTGGCGGGCTCGGATGGTCGTCGTACCTCGCGACACGAACGAAGGCGCCACGTTCACGTGGCTCCAGCATCTGGAACGGACCGTTGCCGATCGGTTGTTCGCCGAACGTCGTCGGATCCCCGACGGCTGACGCGGGCACCGGCACGAGACTGGCGTGCGCGAACATCGCCACGGCGCGCGGACGCGGACCCGACAGGTGGATCACGAGGGTGTGGTCGTCCTCCACGACGACCCCCGAGAACGGTCCACCTGCACGGGCCACGTCGACACCCTCGACATCGTCGAGCAGGAAGCCCACCGTGGAACGGTCCGGACGCGTCTCGTCGACGATGCGCTGGAACGCGCGCTCGAAGTCGTGCGCCGTGACCGGCGTACCGTCGTGGAAGGTCGAGCGGCGCAGCGAGAACCGGACCGTACGCCCGTCCTCGGACACCTCCCACGCATGGGCAGCAGACGGCACCACCCGCATGTCCGCGTCGAGCCGCACCAGTGGGTCGAAGAGGGCGGCAACGACCAGATCTCCCTCGTCGTCGACCACGTACGCGGGATCGATCGACACGGGGTCGGCGACCAGGCCGACGCGCAGCGTGCCTCCCCCCGTGAGCGAGTCGCTGCCCTCCGGGCTGCCTGGCACGACCGGCGAAGGTTGCTGCGCGCCCTCAGGCGATGTCACCGCCGGCGCGCACGCCGCGAACAGCACACACGACACGACGACAGCACGATGCAGACGGCGGGGACGACCCGACGATCGCGTACCGGCAGCGGTGGGACAGTGGGCCACGTGGCCCTCACCTCCGCGCGAGATCGCCGGCCCTCCTCGCGACATCACCGGCGATGGCGACCGGACCCGGGTGAACCCGCGACGAGATCTACAGCAGGACGACGAGCAGGCAGTTGGTGAGCCCGAAGAGGACCGCAGCGATGACCGTGAAACGGTCCAGGTTTCGCTCGACGACGGCGGAGCCCTGCAGCCCACCGCCAGCGCCACCACCGAACATGTCGGAGATGCCACCACCCTGCCCTCGATGGAGGAGCACGAACCCGATCAGTGTCAGACCGAGCATCACGTGCACCGCGACGAGGAAACCGATCAGCACGGGAGAACTCCGACTCAGACGGTGGATCTGGTGGCGAGGAGCATACCGCCCGAGCCGGACGCATCGGCCCGGACGGGGCTCAGTTCACGCGAGCGAGCCAGTACATCTGCAGCCCGGACGCTGGTTCCGTGCCGTCGACGACCGGCGTGGCGTGCCAGGAGCGCACCACGTCGTCATCGACGGTCACGACCGGTCGTGGGCGCAGACCCAGCCCGATGTCGTGAGACGGCGCCGGACAGCCCGCGTGCTCATCGGTGCACGCACGCAACGTGCTGCGACGGTTCTCGATGCTGCGCTCGTCCATCCGCGCCGCGCCGATGGTCGACGACGCACGTTCGAGTGCGAGGCTGTTGCGGTCGTACACCGCGAACGCGTGCGCGACTGACGACGTCGCGACGACGTCGGTCGTGGCCGGCGACCACACGATGGCGACCGCGTCGCGCTCACGATCAGCACCCGCGAACTGGGTCGGAAGCAGCAGGGCTGCCACGATCGAGGTCACGACCACGGCAACGAGTGCGAACGCCTCGAGGAAGCGGCGCCGAGGCGAGACGGGCGTGGGCGCATCCACGAGCACCCGCACGCGATCGACGACGCTGGCACCACCCGGTGCGAGCGTCGCACACGCATGCTGGGGCCGGGGATCCAGTTCCAGGACCTTGAGCAGGCCGCTCGCGAGTGCAGCGGGCCGACCCGTCGCGCGCACGGCCACCTGATCGGCCGCGAGTTCCCGCTCGCGGTGCAGGTGACGCACGGCCCACCCGACACCCGGCGCGAAGAAGACCGCGTCGCGCACCGTGCACAGGCCCGCAGCGACGATGTTGTCACGCCGACGGACATGGGCGAGTTCGTGGGCGAGCACACCCTCGAGTTCGTCCTCGTCGAGACGTGCCACCAGTTGCGCGTCCACGACGATCATCGGCCGTCGCGTGCCGACGACGTACGCGCCGCCGGGAGCATCCCTGACGACGGCAACGCGGGGCGTCGCGACTCCGAGCATCCTCGCGACATGCCGAGCCGCGGACCGGACGTGGTCAGGCGTGTCCGCGACGACCATCGCCACGCGCGTTCGGTCGTGGACGCGATGGACCTGGACCAGACGATGGACGAGTCGCGCCGCGACGACCACGGCCCACGTCGCGACGAGCAACGGGAAGACGATCGGTGCAAAGTAGAGGTAGCCCTCGGCGACCCGGATGGCGAGGGCATCCCGCGCGTCCACGGGCACCATCACCGCGGGCAGGCGGGGTTGGCTCGACGTGGCGACGACGACCCCGAGCAGCGCGATCGCCGGGGTGATGGCCACCGCGACCCGACCTGCGGGAGACCGCACCACGGCACGCATCACCAGGCGAGCGAGCAGCACGCAGGCCACGGTCGCGACGATCACTCGGATGGCGATCGACTCGACCGGGAGGCTCAGCAGTACGCCGAGGTCCACGGGTGTCAGTGCTCCTGTTGGCGTCGCCTGTCAACAGCCCTGCGCAGCGCATCGAGCGTGGCGTCGTCCACGGTGTCGACGACATCGGCCAGGTAGGCGACCGCCGGCTCCGGGTAGCGCTCCAGCAACCAGGTCATGACGTCGCTGACGGCCGAACGCGCATAGCGGTCACGACTGACCGCAGGGCGGTACCGGTGCGCCAGACCCTCCGTGTCGCGTGCCAGCATGCCCTTGTTGGCGAGTCGACTCATGGTGGTCATCACCGTGGTGTAGGCGATCTCCCGGACCTGGGCGAGGTGACCGTGCACCTCGCGGACGGTCGTGTCTCCCACGCGCCACACGACCTCCATGACCTCCTGCTCGAGGGGTCCGAGCAGGGACTCCAGCGGTTCGTTGCGTCGTGTTGCCATCCTCGTCTCGTTTCTCCCGCCTGCCTGGGTGTGCACTCCGCCCGTGTCCGGGACTGTAGCGCGGTGCCTCCGCGATGGACACGAACGGTCACCGCCGATGGCCCACGATCAGGGCGAAGTCCTCGGAGGACAGGCTCGCACCTCCGACGAGCACGCCATCCACGTCATCCTGCGCGAGGAGCGCCCGGATGTTGCCGGGCTTGACGCTCCCGCCGTACAGGACGCGGACACCATCGGCGACGTCTCCGTGCGTCGATCGCAACTGGTCGCGGATGACCGCACACATGGTCTGCGCATCGTCCGGTGTCGCGGTTCGCCCGGTGCCGATGGCCCACACCGGCTCGTACGCAACCACGAGCGCATCCGGGTGTGCGACGTCGATTCCGGCCAGACTGGCCATCAGCTGTCCGATGACCACCTCGGGTGCTCGACCAGCATCGCGGTCCTCAGCGCCCTCCCCCACGCACAGGATGGGCTGCATGTCATGCCGCTGGATCGCGCGGACCTTCGCGTTGACGACCTCGTCGGTCTCGCCGAACAGCGCACGCCGTTCGGAGTGCCCCGCGATGACGTAGGCGACGTCGAGCCGCGCGAGCATGGCGGCGGACACCTCTCCGGTGAAGGCGCCCTCGTCCTGGTCGTGACAGTTCTGGGCGCCGAGCAGCAGGGGCAGTCGATCGGACTGGATCAGGGTCTGGATGGACCGCAGCGCGACGAACGGGGGGCAGACCACCACGTCCTGCCCCTCGTGGTCGGCCTCGTCGAGGTGGTAGGCCAGCTTCTGGACGAGCTGGATGGCCTCGAGGTGGTCGCGGTGCATCTTCCAGTTGCCGACGACCAGCGGCGTGCGATCACTCACGTCAGGCTCCACAGGGTTGTGCACGGGTGTGCGAGGGCATGATCATCGACAGTATCGCGCCGCCGTCAGTCGACGAGCTGGAGCCGCTCGACGCGCAGGATCGTCGAGGCGTCGACGTGGACCTCCTCCACACGTTCCGTGTGCACGGAGGTCGACACCCCGTACCAGAGCGGGATGAGCGGCATGTGGGCCAGGACGACGTCCTCTGCGTCCTGGAAGCGCTCGAGCGCCTCCTCGGGCGACGCCGTCGCCGCCTGGCGGATCACCTCGTCGACCGACGCATCGGTGAGCCCGAAGAAGTTGCCGCTCCCCGACGTGGTGAACAGCTCCGACAGCACGTACTCGGGACTCGGGTACGACAGCGCCCAACCCAGCCGGAAGGGCCCGTCGGCGTCGCCGGACTCGAGCAGTTCGAGGTAGGGAGTCATGCCTCGGGTGTCGAAGATGAACTCCTCGATGCCGAGAACCTCCCGCCACTGGTCCGTGACGGCGCGCACCCACCGTTCGTGACCAGACCCGGCGTTCAGGTGGACGGTCATCGGCCCCTCCCATCCCCCCGCGATCTCCAGCAGTTCCCTCGCGAGCCGCGGATCGTGGACGCAGTCACCACACGCCGTCTGACGATGCGCGTCGAGCACGGGGGGGATCACTGACGTCGCCGGCTGCAGCAGCCCGCCGAACACCTCGTCGACGATGCGTTGCCGGTCGATCGCCAACGACAGTGCCCGACGGAGGTTCACGTCGTCGAAGGGAGCCCGGTCCACAGGCAGCCCGAGGAAGGTGAACGACGACGTGGTGGTCTCCACGACGCGGTCACCGAACGCATCACGGCTCTCGTCGAGGCGTTCGGGTGGCACGTTGTCCAGCACGTCCAGTGTGCCCGTGAGCACGTCCTCGTACGCCAACTGGATGGCGTTGTCTCCGCTGTAGACCACGAACGTCACCGCATCGTTGGCGGCAGGATCCGGCCCCGCCCAGTCCTCGTATCGACGCAACCGGGCCTCTCGTTCCGGATCGAACGACTCGAGTTCGTAGCGTCCGTTGCCGACCGGGGCGTTGGCGAACGCCGTGAGATCCTCGAACGCCACCGAGGGAAGCGGCATGAATGCGACGTCCGTGAGCTTGGCCGGCAGGGGTGCGAACGGTTCGGTCAGCTCGATGCGCATCGTCAGGTCGTCGACGACCTCGAGCCCTCGCAGTCGGGTCGCGTCACCGGACGCCACGTCCTCGTACCCGGCGATCAGGTTGAACAGGTCCCGGTTGCGCAGTTCGTTGTCCGGACCGGCCGCGAGGTTCCACGCGTCGACGAACGATCGCGCCGTCACCGACTCGCCGTTCTGGAACGTCCACCCGTCATGGAGGGTGACCGTCCAGTCGCGTGAGTCGTCGGTGTCCATCGACGACGCGACGAGCAACGTGGGGTGACCGGTCTCCGCATCGATCTCGGTCAGGCCGCTGAACAGCTGGCGCACGACACGCGTGCTGCACGTGTCGCGGCTGTCCTGCGGCAGCAGGGTCCGGACCGGGCACCCGTAGGCCGTCAGCATCGTGGATGGCGGTCGGGTCGCAGGATCGCTCGACCCGACGTCCGGCGAGTCCTCGGCCAGCACCGCTTCCGGATCGTCGTCCGCGTCCTCTGCGGAGGTTCCACAGGCACTGAACACGACCCCGACCACCAGCACGACCGCCACGCGTCGTGTCCTGGTGTGTCGGCGAGAGGTCACGGTCAACCGATCAGTGCGTCGATGCCGGGCAGCAGCTTGCCCTCCAGCAGTTCGAGCGATGCGCCGCCCCCCGTGGACACGTGATCGACCCGGTCTGCATCTCCGAACAGCCGGACGGCAGCGGCCGAGTCCCCGCCTCCCACGACACTGAACGCGTCCGTGTCGCCCAGCGCGTGGGACACCCTGCGGGTTCCCTCGGCGAATGCTGGCCACTCGAACACGCCCATCGGGCCGTTCCAGAACACGCTGCCCGCCTCGGCGATCGCGTGCGCAAAGCGCTCCGCCGTGTTCGGGCCGATGTCCAGCCCCATCTCGTCGGTCGGGAAGTCCGCCACGTCGCGAATGGCCGCCTCCGCGTGACGGTCGAACGTCGCCGCGGTCACCACGTCGGTGGGCAACAGCACCTCCACGCCACTGCTGCGCGCCTCGTTGACGAGGGTGGCCACCCGGGTGACCTGATCCTCCTCGAACCGAGACGTCCCCACGTCGTGGCCCTCGGCGACGAGGAAGGTGTACGCCATGGCTCCACCCACCGCGAGCATGTCCACGCGAGCCAGCAGGTTCTCCAGCACCACGAGCTTGTCGCTCACCTTGGCGCCACCGAGGATCGCGACGTACGGCCGGCGTGGGTCGGCCAGCAGGGTCCCGAGCACCTCGAGTTCGCGTTCGAGCAGGAGTCCGGCATAGCCCGGACGCCTGGCAGGGATGCCGGTGATCGACGCGTGCGCACGGTGCGAGGCACCGAAGGCGTCGTTGACGTAGACGTCGCACAGGGAGGCGAGCGCGTCGCAGAACCCGGGGTCGTTGGCGGTCTCCCCCGGCTCCCACCGCAGGTTCTCCAGAAGGAGCACCTCGCCGTCCTGCAGCGCCTCGGCACGGGCCCGGGCATCGTGACCCACCACGTCGGTCGCCACCTGCACCTCGAGGTCGAGGTGCTCCGACAGACTCGGGGCGATCTGCGTCATCGAACTGGCCGCGTCGCCGAATTCATCGGGACGGCCCAGGTGTGATGCGACGATCACACGACCACCGTCGTCGACGACCTGTCGGATCGTGGGCGCGCTCGCCGAGACACGTAGGTCGTCGACCACGGCTCCGTCACGCAACGGCACGTTGAGGTCCGCGCGGACGAACACCCGTCTTCCCTGAGCCTCCAGCGCCCCGAGGCGCCGAACCCCGTCGAGCAGGCTGGTCACAGGGACTCGCCCACCAGGCGGGTGAACTCGGCGAGGCGCGTGGAGTAGCCCCACTCGTTGTCGTACCAGCCGAGCACCTTCACCAGTCGCCCGGATGCCATGGTCGCGAGCGAGTCGAACACACACGAGTGGGGATTGCCCACGATGTCGATCGAGACGATCGGGTCGGTGCAGTACTCCATGATTCCGTGCAGCGGCCCCTCGGCGGCGACCCGCATGGCCTCGTTCACCTCGTCGGCGGTCACCTCACGCTCGAGCACGAGCGACAGGTCGGTGACCGAACCGTCCGGAATCGGCACCCGCAGGGCGAGGCCGTCCAGACGCCCGGCGAGTTCGGGCAGCGCGAGCGACGCGGCCTTCGCCGCCCCCGTCGTGGTCGGGATGATCGACACGGCACCGGCGCGCGCGCGGCGCGGATCGCTGTGCGGCGCGTCGTGGAGGCGCTGGTCACCGGTGTAGGCGTGCACCGTGGTCATGAGGCCCTGGTCGATGCCGAACGCCTCGTGCAGGGTCCTGGCCATCGGGACGACCGAGTTGGTGGTGCACGACGCCATCGAGATGACGTGGTGCGACGCCGGGTCGTACTCGTGCTCGTTGGCGCCCAGCACGATGGTCTTGTCCTCCCCCTTGGCGGGGGCAGAGATGACGACCTTCTTCGCTCCCGCGTCGAGGTGCTTCGCGGCCGCGTCCCGGCTGGTGAACAGCCCGGTCGACTCGACCACGACGTCCACCCCGAGGTCGGCCCACGGCAGCGCAGCGGGGTCGCGTTCCGACAGGACACGGACCGCGCGTCCATTGACGAGCAGGCCGTCGCCGGTGGCCTCCACCGTGCCGTCGAAGCGGCCATGCACGCTGTCGTAGCGCAGCAGCAGTGCCAGAGCCTCGGTGTCCGTCAGGTCGTTGACCGCGACGAACTCGAGGTCGATGTCGTGGCGCAGGGCCGACCTCAGCAGGTTGCGACCGATGCGGCCGAAGCCGTTGATGGCGACGCGAACGGACATGGAGGATCTCCTGGGCGAACGGGACCGATCAGGGTCGTCTCAATGGTCCGCCGACCCTACCAGCCGGTGATTCGTCCAGACCCTCGCGGGCCCGTTCGAGCAGGCGCTGCAGCCGTCGACGAACCGTGGACTTGGTGAGCGGTGGATCGCACAGCACCCCGAGTTCCGCGAGCGACGCCGACGGGTTGGCGAGTCTCACGAGGCCGACCTCGCGCAGGTCCTCGTCGAGTGCCTGCCACCCGATGCGTGCGATGACGTCCTCGATCTCGGCAACCTGGGTCGTCGCGGTCTCGATGCTCCGCCGGACGTTCGCCGCATCGGCGTTGGCCAGCCGGTTGGCGTCGTTGCGCAGTTCGCGGCGCAGTCGGTGCTCGTCCCACTCCAGGAATGCCTGCGACGCGCCGACGACCACGAGCAGGCGCCCGATTCCCTCCCCCGACTTGCACACGATCCGGAAGCGCTCCTGGCTGCGGCGATCCGGGGTGACGTGCGCCGCGATCTGCGCGTGCCTGCCCAACACGTCCTGCACGATGTCGGCGACGCGGCGACTCGACGCCGTGATCTCGAGGTGCGGTGGCCGGCCAGGTGCCGAGAACGACGCCGCACTCAACACGACCCCCCGGATCCAGGCATGCGGTGCTGCGTCGGCCTCGGCCGCCACGGGCAGTCGCAGACCACCCTGCGCGTCGACGATGCCCAGTCCGACCGCCAGACGCCCGGCTGATGGGACGCGGAGTCGGTAGGAACTGGTGGCCCGCACGCCGCTGGGCGACCGCACCAGCAGTTCGGGGCGTACGGAGAAGCCGGTCTCGAGCAGCTGGTGTACGTGCCGCGCCACTCCACCAGAGGACGTCGTGATCTCGATGCCGATGTCCTCGGCACCGGACGTACGGGTCACGACCCCGATCAGGCGCACGACGGCCGCCAGTTCGACGGCCACGGTCGCTCGGTCCACGGACAGCCGCCCGAGTTCCTGACGGACCGCATCGGTGAACCGCCCCGCCATCAGCGAATCCGGGTGCGCGCGCGTGCGGCCTGCGATCGATCCTTCCACACCCGGGCCAGCGCGGCGGCCAGGAGATCGGGGTCGTGGCCATCGCCGCCGTCGAGCAGCGGCACGCGTGCGACCTGACCCACGAGATGCCGGACCTGGTCATCGGTTGCGTCCAGGACGGCCCCGGGTCCCGAGGGCCGCGATCCCTCGTGGATCACGAGCCCGTCGACCCGCAACCCGGGCACGTGCTGGTGCAGGGCCTCGAGGTGTCCCACGAGGTCGAGACCCTCGGTCTCACCTGGCTGCTCGCGGAGGTTCGAGACGAGCACGACGGGCGCGTCGGCCTCCGCGAGGGCTCCCGCGATGCCGGGCACGAGCAGGTTCGGCAACAGACTCGTGAACAGCGAGCCCGGACCGAGCACGATCAGCTCGGCGTCCAGCAGGGCCTCGACGGCCTCCTCGGCAACGGCCGGAATCGATGGTTCGAGCCAGACCTGCTCGATGCCGCGACGTCCCGCGATCCGTTCCTGCCCGTGGACGTCACCGTCCGCGGTCCGGGCGTGCAGGGTCACGGGTTCTCTGGTGCACGGCAACACTCGCCCCGGTACGTGCAACAGGCGTCCGAGTTCATCGAGTGCGGTCACCAGATTGCCCTGCTGTTCGAGCAACGCCACGAGCATGAGGTTGCCCAGGCTGTGACCGTCGAGTTCTCCGCGGTCCCACCGATGTTCCACGATCGAGCGCAGCGGACCCGCGGGGGCCATCGAGGTCAGTGCCATGCGCAGGTCGCCGGGCGCCGGCACCCCGAGATCGCGGCGAAGACGCCCGGACGAACCGCCGTCGTCTGCCACCGTGACGATCGCCGTGGTGTACTCGGACAACCGCGTCAGGGCCTGCAGCGTGCGCGAGAGTCCGTGCCCACCCCCGATCGCAGCCGTGCGTCGCATCACGAGGCAGCCAGGTCGCGATGGTGCACGGAGACGGGCAGCTCGGTCGTCGATCGCAGGTGTTCGGCCACTCGCTCGGTCAGGGTCACCGAGCGATGCCGTCCCCCGGTGCATCCGATCGCGATCGTCAGGTAGCGCTTGCCCTCCTGCACGTAGCCGGGAACGACGACGTCGAGCAGGCGCTCCAGTGCCGTGAGGAACTCGACCGCGTGCGGCTGCGCCAGGACGTACTCGGCAACGGGGGGGTCCTGGCCGGTCAGCGGACGCAACGCCTCCACCCAGTGCGGGTTGGGGAGGAACCGCACGTCGAACTGGAGGTCCGCGTCGCGCGGCGTGCCGTGCTTGAACCCGAACGAGACCACCTCGATGCGCAGGGATGCCCCAGAGGGATCGTCGACGAGGCCCAGAATGCGATCCCGCAGCTCGTGGACGTTCATGTCGGTGGTGTCGAGGATCAGGTCTGCCGCCGAGCGCAGCTCACCGAGCTGTGCGCGTTCGCGGCGGATGCCGTCCAGCACGGTGCCGCCGTCCGCCGACGGATGACGACGACGCGTCTCCTCGAACCGCCGGTGGATGATCTGGTCGTCCGCCTCGAGGAACACGACTCGCAGGTCGACGTCCGAGCGTCGGAGTTCCGCGATGGCGTCCACGAGTTCATCGAAGAACTCCCGGCCGCGGACGTCGGCGACCACCGCGAGCTTGGACACCGACGATCCGGGCGCGAAGGCGAGTTCGGTGACGCGCTGCAGCAGAGTCGGCGGAAGGTTGTCCACGACGAACCAGCCGAGGTCCTCCACGACGTTGGACATCGTCGAGCGTCCGGCACCGGACAGGCCAGTGATCACGAGGATCCGTGGGCGGGCGGCATCGCTCACGTGCTCTCCTCCTGCGGGACACCGAGCGCTCGGTGGACCTGTTCGGCGAGCGTACGGGAGATCCCCGGCGTCGCCGCGAGGTCCTCCACGGATGCGCGTCGCACCTGCGCGACGGAGCCGAACCGGCGGAGCAGTGCCTGTCGTCGTGCCGGTCCGACGCCGTCCACGGCGTCGAGGGCAGAGGCGCGGACAGACGCACGACGGGTGCGACGCTGGTGCGAGATCGCGAACCGGTGTGCCTCGTCGCGCAGCTGCTGGACGAGGTGCAGCGCGTCGCTGCCTCGCGGGAGCATGATCGACGACGACGCGCCGGGAAGCCACAGTTCCTCGAGTCGTTTGGCCAGTGCCACGAACGCGAGGTCCCCCCGTCCGAGGTCGGCGACCGCGTCGAGCGCGGCACCCAGCTGTCCCGGACCCCCGTCGATGATGACCAGGTCGGGCCGCAGGGCGAATCCCGCACCCCTCGACGCGCCGGAGGTGCCCGACGTGCGGGCAGGGTCCGACGCCGACTCGACCAGGCGCCGGAAGCGGCGGCCGACGACCTCGCGCATCGCGGCGTAGTCGTCGTTTGCGTCGACGCGGAGTCGAAAGTGCCGGTAGTCGGAGCGGCGGGGCAACCCGTCCTCGAACACCACCATCGAGCCCACGACGCCTGTACCACCGAGGTGCGAGATGTCGAAGCACTCGATCCGCAGCGGTCCGACGTCGAGACCCAGCGCCTCGCCCAGTTCGCGCAGGGAACGGCTGCGGCGATCCAGGTCACTCGCGCGACGCAGGCGGGCGCGTTCGTGCGCCTGCGTCGCGTTGTCCTGCACGGTCCGCAGCAGCGTGGCTCGTGCACCTCGCTTGGGCACCCGAAACCGAACGGCACCACGCCGTGCTCCGTGGGTGGCACGCTGTTCGGTCAGCAGGTCGGCAAGTACGTCGACGTCGTCCGGAAGCTCCGGCACGAGGACCTCACCCGGGATCTCCGACACGCGCTCGGCGTACAGGCGCAGCAGCGCCGAAGTGAGCAGTTCGGGAACGGTCAGCGGCTCGACCTTCTCCACGATGAACCCGGTCCGGCCCACGAGGCGCCCGTGGCGGACGAAGAAGGCCTGGACGGACGCGTCGAGCTCCTCGTCGTGAACAGCGACCACATCGAAGTCGTCGTTGCCGTGCCCGACGACCTCCTGCCGGTCGAGCGCACGCCGAGCCGACTCGATCTGGTCACGTCGCCGCGCCGCACGTTCGAAGTCCAGCGCGGCCGCTGCCTCGCGCATCTCCGCCTCGAGGTCGCGCAGCACGGTGGTCGCGTCGCCATCGAGGAACCGTCCCAGCCCGTCGACCAGGTCCCGGTGCCCGGACACGTCGATCTCACCGGTGCAGGGGCCGGCGCATCGGTCGATGTGGTGCAGCAGGCACGGCCGTCCGCTGCGTACCGCTCGGTCGAACACCCCCTGGGAGCAGGTGCGCACCGGGAAGATCGGCAGCAGCAGATCCAGGGTCTCACGGATCGCGTACGCATGGGCATACGGACCGAACCGCCGATCGTCGCGATGGACTCGGCCACGCTGCACCCGCGCCCGCGGGACCTCCTCGGAGGTCGACAGCACGAGGTACGGGTAGGACTTGTCGTCCCGGTAGCGCACGTTGTAGCGCGGACGGTGTCGCTGGATGAGCGTGTACTCGAGGTGCAGTGCCGCCGACTCCGAGTCGACGACGATCCACTCCACCTCGCTCGCCACGGACAGCATCGCTCGGGTGCGAGGAGCCAGCGCGTCGACGGACTGGAAGTAGCTCGACAGCCGTGCGCGCAGCGACTTCGCCTTGCCGACGTAGACGACTCGCGACTCGGCGTCCCGGAACAGGTAGCAGCCGGGAGACTCCGGCACGGAACCCGGATCCGGGCGAAGATCGGCGGCAGGATGCGGCATCCCTCCGAGCGTACTGCGCCCTACGATCCCCGGACGGAGCGGAGGATCACGTGGACCAGACGATCATCGCCCTGTGCGGGGAGGGTCCCGCCGCGAGCTGGTTCTGTGCGTGGACGTACCAGGGCACCGGGAGTGAGGTGCTGGCGCGTCTCGCGCAGTACCTGTCGAACGGTGCGCGCATCATCCTCGTCCTCGTCGTCGCGTGGGTCGTCGCCCGTCTGCTGCGACGCGTGGTCACGCGGTTCGGCAGCCGCATGGAGCAGCGCATCGAGGATCGCCTCATGCGCGCCCAGCAGCGCGGCTCCCTCACGGAGACCCAGCGCTACCGGACTCGGCGCCTCCAGCGTCTGCAGGCCATCATCGGCGTGATGCGTGGACTGATCGCCACCATCGTGTGGCTCACGGCCTTCCTCGTCATCCTGAGTGAACTCGGCGTGCGGCTCCAACCCGTGCTCGCGGGTGCCGGGCTCATCGGAGTGCTCGTCGGCTTCGGCGCACAGCAGCTCGTCCGCGACGTCATCGCCGGGATCGCGATGCTCATCGAGGACCAGTACGGGGTCGGCGACTGGATCGAGGTCGACGGGAAGTTCGGGCAGGTCGAACGGGTCGGCCTGCGATCCACCGCGTTCCGGGACATCGACGGGGTCGTACACCACGTGCTCAACGGCTACATCCAGCGCGTCGGCAACCTGTCCCAGCACTGGGCCCGAGCCACCCTCGACGTGCCGGTCGCGCTCGACGCCGACATCCCGGCGACGAAGGCACTGATCCACCGGGTCGCGTCCGAGCTCGCGGACGATCCGGTGTGGGGCGCGGACATCATCGGCCCCCCGGAGATCTGGGGCGTGCAGGAGTTCGGCCCCGAAGGCATCCGGATCCGCCTCGTGATCCCCACGAAGCCCCTGCGCAACTGGGACATCACCCGGCAGCTGCGGGAACGCATCAAGTTCGCGTTCGACCAGGCGCACATCCGCATGCCCAGCCAGCTCGTCGAGATGGGTGGCCAACGCATCGGCTACGCCGTGCTCACCCGTGATGTCGACGAGGCCCCGCTGGGCCCCTCGCCGCATCATCACCAACGTCTCGTGCGACCGGATGACAGCGACAAACTGGACGCCGACCTGCCCGACCGGGACGTGACCGAACAGCTGCGGATCGATCGCGGCCCGCAGCCACGCCCCGACTGACGCGTGTCAGTCCGTCCCGAGCACGTCGGCGAGGAACTTGCCCGTCCAGCTGCCGGACACGTCGCGGACGTGCTCCGGTGTGCCGATCGCCACGATCCGGCCGCCGGCCGACCCGCCCTCCGGACCGAGATCGATCAGGTGGTCGGCCGTCTTGATCACGTCGAGGTTGTGTTCGATCACGATGACGGTGTTGCCCTTGTCGACGAGCCGATGGAGCACCTCCAGCAGTCGGCGGACGTCCTCGAAGTGCAGTCCGGTCGTGGGTTCATCGAGGATGTACACCGTCTGACCCGTGGCGCGCTTGCGCAGTTCGCTCGCCAGCTTGACGCGCTGTGCCTCCCCGCCGGACAGGGTCGTGGCCGGCTGCCCGAGGCGGATGTAGCCCAGGCCGACGTCCGACAGCGTCTGCAGGTGGGTGGCGATCGTCGGCTGGTTCTCGAAGAACTCCAGCGCCGTGTCCACCGACATGTCGAGCACCTCTGCGACGGTCCGCCCGCGGTAGTGGACCTCGAGGGTCTCCCGGTTGTAGCGGCGGCTCCGACACACCTCACACGGGACGTAGACGTCCGGCAGGAAGTGCATCTCGATGCGCAGCGTGCCGTCACCCCGGCAGGCCTCACATCGTCCGCCCTTGACGTTGAAGGAGAAGCGGCCCGGCTGGTAGCCGCGCACCTTCGCCTCCGGTGTCGCCGAGAACAGCCGACGGATGTGATCGAACATGCCGGTGTAGGTGGCCGGATTCGAGCGCGGCGTCCGGCCGATGGGCGACTGGTCGACGACCACCGCCTTGTCGACCTGGTCGAGGCCCACGACACGCGCATGCCGACCGGGGGCGTCGCGCGACCCGTACACGTGGCGCATGAGCACGCGTGAGAGGATGTCGTTGACCAGCGTGGACTTGCCCGACCCGGACACCCCGGTGACCGCGATGAACGTGCCCAGCGGGAAGGACACGTCGACGTCGTCGAGGTTGTTCGCCGACGCGCCGATGACCTCCAGCGCGACACCGGTACCCATCCGACGCTCCGACGGGATCGGGATCGTGCGCGCCCCGGTGAGGTATGCGGCGGTGAGCGACTCGTCGCTGAGGGTTCGCAGTTCCTCCAGCGACCCCGAGTGCACGATGCGGCCCCCGTGCTCGCCGGCGCCCGGCCCGATGTCGACGACATGGTCGGCGGCCTCGATGGTGGCCTCGTCGTGTTCGACGACGATCAGGGTGTTTCCCAGGTCCCGCAGCCGAACCAGCGTCTCGATCAGGCGGGCATTGTCGCGCTGGTGCAGCCCGATCGACGGTTCGTCGAGCACGTAGAGCACTCCCACCAGCCCCGCCCCGATCTGGGTGGCCAGCCGGATGCGCTGCGCCTCTCCCCCGGACAGGGTCGCGGCACCCCGGTCCAGCGCCAGGTACTCGAGCCCGACGTCGAGCAGGAACCGCAGACGAGCACGGACCTCCTTCACGACCCGACCGGCGATCAGCTCCTCACGCTCCGTGAGGCCGAGATCCGACATGAACGCATCCGCGTCGGCGACGCTCATCGCCGTCAGGCTGGAGATCCCGACGCCGTGGACCGTCACGGCCCGCACGACCGGCTTCAGGCGCTGCCCGTCACACGCGGCGCACGGCACCTCACGCATGTACTGCTCGATCTGCTGGCGCACGTTGTCCGACTCGGTCTCGCCGTGCCGACGACGCAGCGACGCGACCACGCCCTCGATCCGTGCCCGATACGACCGCCGCCGCCCGTATCGGTTGGTGTAGGAGACCTGGATGCGCTCGTCGAGCCCGTACAGCACCGCGTCGCGGATCGCGGGATCGAGGTCGCGCCACGGTGTCGACACGTCACCACCGAGATGCTCGACGGTCGCGCGCAACAGCTGCTGGTAGTAGCCCGACTGCGACCCGGTCCCCCACGGCAGCACGACCCCGTCGGCGACGGATCGTTCGGGATCCCCGAGGACGAGCTCCTCGTCGACGGTGAGCCGGGTCCCCAGCCCCGAGCACTCCTCGCAGGCCCCGTAGGGCGAGTTGAACGAGAAGTTGCGGGGAGCGAGCTGGTCGAAGCTCAGCCCACACGCCGTGCATGCGAGGTGCTCGGAGAACGTCAGCAGCTCAGGCTCCGCATCGTCGGAGGCGAGCACCTCCACGCACGCGACCCCGTCGGCGAGCTGCAGAGCCGTCTCGATGGAGTCGGTCAGCCGCCGCTGGAGATCACCCTTCTGTACGAGCCGGTCGACCACGACCTCGATGTCGTGCTTCTTCGTCTTCGCGAGCCGTGGCACCTCGTCGACCGGATGGACGTCGCCGTCGACACGGACGCGCGCGTAGCCGTCCGTGGACAGCTGCTGGAACAGCGCGGCGTGCTCGCCCTTGCGCCCACGGACGATCGGCGCGAGTACCTGGAATCGCGTGCCCTGCGGCAGGCGAGCCACCTGGTCGACGATCTGTTCCGCAGTCTGCCGGGCGATCGTGCGCCCACACGCCGGACAGTGCGGCTGACCGATGCGGGCGTACAGCAGGCGCAGGTAGTCGTAGATCTCGGTGATCGTCCCGACGGTCGACCGAGGGTTGCGCGACGTGGACTTCTGGTCGATCGAGATCGCCGGCGACAGCCCGTCGATGAAGTCGACGTCCGGCTTGTCCATCTGCCCCAGGAACTGGCGCGCATAGGCCGACAGGGACTCGACATAGCGCCGCTGCCCCTCGGCGTAGATCGTGTCGAACGCCAGGCTGGACTTGCCCGAACCCGACAGGCCCGTGAAGACGATCAGCGCGTCGCGCGGCAGGTCGACGTCGACGTCACGCAGGTTGTGCTCACGTGCCCCACGCACGACGATCCGGTCGCGCGGGGAGATCTGGGACTGGGGCACGGACGGACACCTCGCTGCACATCGACGGTGAGCGTATCGACGCCGGGGTTCGCTACGTTCGAGCGCGACGGAGGTCGCCGATGTCTGACACCTACACCGGTCACGTCGAGCCCGACGGTCCCTGGATCGAGCGCACCGACGGCGGCGTGCACGTCCGCAAGCTGTCGGTCGAGGACATGGACAACAACGTCTACGTCATCCAGTGCACGGCGACCGGACGCGCGCTGCTCATCGACGTCGCCGCACGGCCCGACCGCCTGCGCGAGGCCGTGGAGGACGTGGACCTCGTGGCCGCGGTGCAGACCCACGGACACTGGGACCACGTCCGGGCCTGGGAAGACCTCCACGCCGGCGGCGTGAAGGTGTGGGGACACCCGGGCGATGACGACCTGTTCCCGATGCCGGTCGACCGTGAACTCGTCGACGGCGACGTTCTGGAGGTCGGCGAACTGTCCGTCGAGGTCCTCCACGTGCCCGGGCACACGCCGGGTTCGCTGCTGCTGCTCGTCGACGGTGCTGAGCGGCCCCACCTGTTCACCGGGGACACGCTGTTCCCCGGAGGTCCCGGGAAGACCGACGCACCTGATGACCACCGGCGGATCATGGACGGTCTGCAGCGCAGGGTCTTCGACCGCCTTCCCGATCGCACGTGGGTGTACCCCGGCCACGGCGACGACACGACCCTGGGCGACGAGCGTCCCCACGTGCAGGAGTGGCGCGAACGCGGCTGGTGAACCGCCCGCGGTCTACAGGAACGGTGGGGCACTCGCGATGCCGATGGCGACGAAGACGAGCAGCAGTGCGATGACCAGTCCGCGCGCGGCCGTGCGATTCGCCTCGACCGCCATCTGGTGACCCTTGGCCCGCTTCAACGACGCGTGGCCGACGCCCAGGGCGATGATCGCGATCAGTGGGTGCAGGTAGGCGATCTCTGGCCGCGCGTCCCAGGCCCCGCCCATGCCGTACAGCACGATGCCGAGCAGGACCTGGATGTCGAGCGCGACCAGTGCCCCGACGATCGGTCCGGGCAGGAACTCTCGCGAGTCCCGCGCCCGACTGAAGGTCATGACCGCGACCACGAGTACCGCCAGGGAGACGGCATAACCGAACCAGGGATGGATCTGCAGGAGCACGTCGGTCACGGTGGCACCTTCTCCGGGTGTGCGCGGGGTTCAGGCCTCGAGCCCCAAGCGTAGTCGCCGAGGTTCAGATGTTGGCGGACTCCATCGCCGCCAGTTCGCGCCGCAGGTCCGAGATCTCGTCGCGCAGACGGGCCGCGAACTCGAACCGCAGCTCCCCCGCGGCCTCGTGCATCTCCTGCTCCAGCTGCAGGATGAGCGCCGCGAGTTCCTCGCGCGGGAGGTCCGACACGTCGTCGGATCGACCGTCGAGGGGCTCCGCGGGCCGGTAGTCGAGGCCGGACTCCTCGGCCCGCACGGCCTCGATGATGTCCCCGACGCGCTTTCGGATCGTCTGCGGATCGATGCCGTGCGCCTCGTTGTGGGCGATCTGGATGTCACGACGGCGTTGCGTCTCGTCGAGTGCGGTGCGCATCGCGTCGGTGACGTCGTCGGCGTACATCACGACGTTGCCGTCGACATTGCGCGCTGCGCGACCGATCGTCTGGATCAGGGACGTCTCCGAACGCAGGAACCCCTGCTTGTCCGCATCGAGGATGGCCACCAGCGACACCTCGGGCAGGTCGAGGCCCTCCCGCAACAGGTTGATGCCGACCAGCACGTCGAACTCGCCCAGGCGCAGCGCACGAAGGATGGCGACCCGCTGGACCGTGTCGATGTCCGAGTGCAGGTACCGGACCCGTACGTGGTTCTCCAACAGGTAGTCGGTCAGGTCCTCGGACATCTTCTTCGTCAGGGTGGTGACGAGCACCCGTTGGTCGCGCTCCGCGCACACACGGATGCGTTCCATCAGGTCGTCGATCTGACCCTGCGTCGGCCGGACCTCGACCTGCGGGTCGACCAGCCCCGTCGGGCGGATGATCTGCTCGGCGACCGAGTCGGACTCACGGCGTTCGTACGAACCGGGCGTGGCCGACAGGAACAGTCGCTGCCCGATGCGGTCGAGGAACTCGTCGAAGGTCAGCGGACGGTTGTCTCGCGCCGACGGCAGACGGAACCCGTGTTCGACCAGCGTGTCCTTGCGCGACCGGTCACCCTCGTACATGCCGCCGATCTGCGGCACGGTCACGTGCGACTCGTCGAGGAACACGACGAAGTCCTTCGGGAAGTAGTCCAGCAGGGTGTAGGGCGGCTCGCCGGCCACCCGTCCGTCGAAGTGGCGGGAGTAGTTCTCGATCCCGTTGCAGAACCCGACCTCCCGGATCATCTCCAGGTCATGGGTCGTGCGCATGCGAAGCCGCTGCGCCTCGAGCAGCTGGCCACCGGCCTCGAACTGCGCGAGGCGCTCCTCGAGCTCGTCGCGGATCGACACCACGGCACGCTCGACCGCCTCGGGCGACGACACGTAGTGCGAGGCCGGAAAGATGGCGAGCTGTTCGACGGCTCCGGTGACCTCTCCGGTCACCGGGTCGACCCGCACGATGCGCTCGACGTCGTCACCGAAGAACTCGATGCGCGCGACACGGTCGTCGTCGGCGGGGAACACCTCGAGGGTGTCCCCGCGGACACGAAAGGTCCCCCGCACGAGGTTGAGGTCGTTACGCGTGTACTGCAGGTCGACGAGTCGTCGCAGGCTCGCATCGAGACCGGCCTCGTGGCCCACCCGCAACCACACGACGTGGTCCTCGTACTCGTGGGGAGAACCCAGCCCGTAGATGCACGACACCGACGCGACCACCACCACGTCCCTGCGAGACAGCAGCGCCATCGTCGCCCGGTGACGCAGCCGATCGATCTCGTCGTTGATCGACGAGTCCTTCTCGATGAAGGTGTCGCTCGACGGGATGTAGGCCTCGGGCTGGTAGTAGTCGTAGTAGGAGACGAAGTACTCGACCGCGTTG
>JBBDIX010000049.1:0-3891 GCA_040880235.1 Nitriliruptoraceae bacterium | reverse complement strand
AGCGCCGATGGTACTGCCGGGGCAACCCGGTGGGAGAGTAGGTCGCCGCGGGAACTTTGTACGGTGTGAGGCCACCCCATGATGGGGTGGCCTCACGCTCTTATACCCCGCAGGATTCACCCCGTACGTTGTCCGTGCACCGCGTGTGCCACCAGGAGGATGTCGTGCCCGATGAGGCGAAACGATCCGGCCGTCCCGGGCGCCCCGACCGTAACCGTCCGGAGCGTGGACGCCGGGGCGGGAAGAACACGCCGGACGTTCCCTCTGGCGCCGCAGCTCGCGTGCCGCCGGCCGCTCGACGTGTCGTGTCGCGCTCCGTTCGCCAGCCGGAACTCCCGCGTGACGAACAGGCAGACCTGCCGCGTGGGGTCATGCGGGAGATCGAACGCGCACTCGGCAAGGGCCCACGATCACGTGACGTGTGCCTCGCGCTGAGCGTGGGCTCGGCGGCCATCGACGAGGAGCGGCCGGATGTCGCGCTCGAGTACCTCGAGTGGGCCAAGGACCAGGCACCGCGGATCGCCGCGATCCGTGAGGCGTATGGCGTCGCCCTGTACCTCGAGGAGCGCTACCAGGACGCACTTGCCGAACTGAAGGCCTATCGGCGCATGACCGGGAGAACCGACCAGAACCACGTGGCGGCCGACTGCCTGCGGGCGCTGGGACGCGAAGCCGACCAGGTCGCCGTGCTCGCGGACGCCCTGATGTCCGACGACACCGCGCCCATGGATCGCCGTGCAGAGGCGGCGATCGTGTGGGCGGCCGCCCTCGCGGACGCAGGTGCGGTGTCGGACGCGCGTTCGATCCTGCGGCGCTTCGCCTCGCGAGTGACCCTCGAGTCCGGGGAGCCTGCGGCTCGGGTGCACTACGTCGCCGCAGACCTGGCACAGCGTGACGGCGATGCCGCAGCCGCACGAACCGGCTTCGAGGCCGTGCGCGGCATCGATCCGCAGTACCTCGATGTCACGGACCGCCTGGCCGCCCTCGACGCCTGACGCGTTGGTCGGTCAGGACAGGTCCATGACGTCCGGATCCTCGTCCTCCTCGTCGGTGGGATCGTCCTCGCTGGGTTGACGGTCGCCGGGCAGGGCGATGTGCAGGATCGCGTGTCCCGGTTGGACCAGCGGGAGGGTGGTCGCGCCGATGACGTGGCCCTCCTCGTCGGCCTCGACGACGGCCCGTTCCGCACCGAGCGGGCTCGACGTCGTCCACAGGGGCTGGCCGGTCTGTACGCGGTCGCCAGACTCGACGTGCAGCTCCAGGATGCCGCCCCGATCCGCACGCAACCATCGCGACGCGTGGAGCACCATCGGCTCGGGCTCTGCGGGATACGGAGCGTCGTCGATCATGTCGAGGCGCTGCATCACGCGCATCACGCCGCGCCGGCCCGTGTCGATGGCGTCGTCGTCGAATCGCAGGGGTCCGCCCGCCTCGTAGGTGAGCACGCCGACCCCCTGGTCGCTGGCCGCCGCGCGCAGGGAACCGGGTCGGACCCGCGCATCGAGGACGAAGGGCGCTCCGAAGGCGAGTGCGAGCCGTAGCATGGCCTCGTCGGCGGTGACCAGGCGGATCTGGGGCACGTTGGTGCGATGGTTCGCGGCGGTGTGCAGGTCGATGCCGATGTCGCTGCCGGTCACCACCTCGTCGAGCAGAAGGCGTGCGAACCGCGACGCCATCGATCCGTCGTGGGATCCCGGGAACGAACGGTTCAGGTCCCGCCGGTCCGGCATGTAGCGCGAATTGATCTGCACCCCCGGGACGTTGGCCACCGGCACGACGACGACGCTGCCACGCAACCGTGAGGCATCGAGTTCATCGAGCAGCATGCGGCAGATCGCGATGCCGTTGAGTTCGTCGCCGTGTACCGCGGCCGTGACGAACACCCGCGGGCCGTCCTCGACGCCATTGACCACGGTCATGGGCAGCGACGTCAGGTCGCCCGTGAAGGACTCGGTCGCAGCCGGGGCGAGGTCGCGTCGTTCCCCCGGCTCCACGGCGACGCCGGCAACGGTGATGATGCCGTTCACGCCGACCCGTCCGTGTTGGCCGGAATCGCCGGCGCGACCACGGGACGTCCGGCCACGTAGCCCCGACCCGGGTCGACCGCGCAGAGCCCCTC
Source organism: Nitriliruptoraceae bacterium (assembly GCA_040880235.1). Lineage (GTDB taxonomy): Bacteria > Actinomycetota > Nitriliruptoria > Nitriliruptorales > Nitriliruptoraceae > JBBDIX01. The sequence goes on along the minus strand of JBBDIX010000049.1, from coordinate 1,772 downwards.
CAGCGTTCGGCGACCCAGCAGCATGCGGAAGTTCATCCCGGATCGGTCCGTCAGGGTGATGTCTGCGGTCGTGTCGATGCGACCCACCACGATGCGTGTCCGCACGACCGCGCGTGTCTCCGAACGGGCACCGGTGTCGCGGACACGCCGGAACGCGACGACCGGCGCGACGATCGGGTGATGCTCCTCCGCACTGCGTCGTCCGAGCACGACGTCGAAGCTCGCGGTGGACGACCCGTCGTCCGCACGGGCGATCTGCAGATCCCGGACGTGGAGCGCGCTCGTCCGGGCGCCCGTGTCGAGCTTGGCACGCAGCTGCAGCCCCCACTCAGGAAGCGCGACGTGCTCCTTCCAACCCAGCGTGTACCCGGGTGAACTCACGATCCCTCCTGGAACGGGTCGACGGGCGTCGCCGGGCCTGCGGGCGGTTCACCGTGCATCGCCACGTCACATGAGCGTAGGCTGCCCTCCGCAGCACCCCGTGCATTCGGCCGTCGAGCCGGGAGCCGGGTGGTCACGTGCGCCTCGGCGCGCGGACATCAGGGAGGGCCTGTGCAGCAACTCCATCCGCATCGCTGCGACCTCGAGCTGGACGAGTTCCATGCGGATCTGCTGCTCGACGCGGGCGCCGCTCGAGCCCACGTGAGCCTCGGCATGGTGTCGTCGATCGACGGTGCGGCCACGGTCGACGGGCACACCGCAGACCTCGGCGCGGCCGCCGACCACGTCGCGTTCCGGGCGTTGCGCGATGCCGCGGACGCCATCCTCGTGGGTGCCGGGACGGTTCGCCTCGAGGGCTACGGGCCGGGAACGGTCGACGGGGCCCGGCGCCAGCGACGTCGGGCCCGCGGGTTGGACGACCAGCCTCGACTCGTCATCGTCTCCTCGTCGCTGGAGCTGGATCCCGAGCACCGCGTGTTCGCGGGACCGGTCCCGCCGATCGTGGTCACCCACGAGCAGGCGTACGCCGATGCGCCGACGCGCCTCACGGCCGTGGCCGAACTGCTGGCGATCGGCGGCGAGCGGGTCGACCTCGAAGAGATGACGCGCGTCCTTGCTCGACAGGGTCTGTCCCGAGTGCTGTGCGAGGGGGGCCCAACCCTCAACGGGGGACTCCTCGAGGCCGGAGTCGTGGACGAGCTGTTCATCACCCTGGCGCCGTGTCTCGTCGGCGGCGACGCTCCGCGCATCGTGACGGGATCCGGCCTCGGGACTCCGGTCAGCCTCGAACTGCTGAGCGTGCACGAGCACGACGGCGAACTGCTCCTGCGTCACCGGGTCCGGTCCGCCACGTCCTCTGGCCGATGACCGGGTGGTTGGTAGTCTCGATGCAGACGACCAGGAGTTCTCCGTGAATCCCGCCTTCCAACGCTACGTCGAGGCCGCATCCGGCCTGACGAACCTCACCGCGAAGAAGGCCGAACAGGTCGCGCGCAGTCTCGTGCGGTCCGGCGCGGCCGCAGGTGACCAGATCGGCGAACTCACCGAGGACCTCATGGAGCGCCAGCGCCGCAATCGCGAGGCCCTTGCGGCGTTCGTCAAGAAGGAGAGCGAGCGCGCCGTCGGGGCGATGGGACTGACGACACGTCGTGACCAGGCTGCGCTCGAGCGTCGGATCGACCGCCTCGAGGCCGAGATTCGACGCCTCGGGGGAAGCACGGCCAGGAAGTCGACGGCGAAGAAGGCCACGGCGAAGAAGGCCACGGCGAAGAAGGCGACGGCGAAGAAGGCGACCGCGAAGAAGGCGACCGCGAAGAAGTCGACGGCGAAGA
>JBBDIX010000048.1:16343-25021 GCA_040880235.1 Nitriliruptoraceae bacterium | reverse complement strand
GGCGACCGGCCGGCGGCGACGGCCGGGAGGCGACGCGGTCGACCGCCGCCGCGAGCACCTCGGCGTCACACGGCCAGTCGACCGCACCCCGGGCGCGGTGGGCCACCATGGCGTGCGCCACGCCCCCCGTCGTGTCGTCGGGCCGCACCACGAGGACGCGAGCTCCAGGATGCTCCGCGGGCGGCGTGTCCACCGCCACGAACCGCACGATCGGCGGCATGTAGTGCCCGGTGGCGTCGTCGACGACCTGCCAGCCGAGGATCCCCTCCACCGTGCGGCGCAGACCCGGCGCCTCCGGTCCGGTCAGGTCGATCGCGACCGGCAGTGCGGTGTCGACTCCCACGCTGATCCCCCGTGCCCCGCGACGTCACGAGGACCGTACGGACGATCACGCAGGAGGAGTCGAGGAGGTCGCGACAGGCTGGGGAAACACGAGGGCCGGAGACCGGACGATCAGGTGTAGTCGCGGTGGTAGGTGACGCGGCCGTCCTCGTCGAACGCGAAGAAGGTCGCCCGCGGAAGGTCGCTCCAGCGGCGACCGCCGGCGTCGTAGCTGATCGTCCACTCGACGGCGACCTCGCGGCCGTCCGCGGACTCGATGAGGCGCTGGGTCTCGACGGCGATGTCGTCCTTGCCGGCGAGCCAGTCCTTGAGATACGCCTCGATCAGCAGGTTCCCCCGGTGTGGGGGGTTGTAGGGCTCGAGGAAGAGCGCATCGACGGCATACAGCTCTGACACACCGGACACGTCCGCCACGGTGAGCATTCCAGAAAGCCGTTCCCAGGCCTCTGCCGCCTGCCCCACGCTCCACACCTTCCGTCTGACCTCGGTGACCGGAGGATAGTCGGCCGTCGCGCCCGTGCCGCAATGCCGGCACCCCATCGGGCAGACTGGCCGCCGACCCATCAGGCGCCCCGCCCGCCGAACCGCAGAGCCGCCGAACCCGATCGTGAGGATCCTGCATGACCACCCCACCCCGTGACGTCGTCGACGCGGTGCACGCCGCCATGCCCACGATCCGCACCCAGCTCGAGGACCTGGTGCGCATCCCGTCGATCAGCGCCCAGCCCGAACACCGCGACGACGTGCGCGCGAGCGCCGACGCGACGGCACGGCTGCTCGCCGACGCCGGCGCCCACGCGATCGAACTGCTGGAGGTGGACGACGCCCCGCCGTACGTGTTCGCGACCTGGCAGGTCGATGACACGTTGCCCACGGTCCTGCTCTACGCCCACCACGACGTGCAGCCCACGGCGACCGCCGACCGGTGGACCTCGCCACCGTTCGAGCCCGCCGAACGCGATGGGCGCCTGTTCGGACGAGGGGCCGCCGACGACAAGGCCGGGGTGATGGCCCACGTCGCCGCGCTGTCCGCCTGGCAGCGGGTCCGAGGCGGCCCGCCGTGCAACGTGCGCGTCATCGTCGAGGGAGAGGAGGAGGTCGGCTCCCCCAACCTGACCCGCTTCCTCGAGGTCCACGGCGAGCGGCTGCGCGCCGACGTGATCGTGCTCACCGACCTGGCCAACTGGAAGGTCGGCTGGCCGGGCCTGACGCGGTCGCTGCGAGGCATGGCAGAGGTCACCGTGACGGTGTCCGCCCTCGAGCAGCCCGTGCACTCCGGCATGTGGGGCGGCCCGGTACCCGACGCGCTCACCGGCATGGTGCGCCTGCTCGCGAGCCTCCACGACGACCGCGGCGAGCTGGCCGTGGAGGGGTTCGCCGACGACGTTGCCGAGGTGACCGACGAGGACCGCGCCCGACTCGACGTGCTCGCCGAGGACCCCGACGAGATCCGCCGTGACACCCGCATGCTCGACGGCGTCGCGTTTGTCGGCGACGACACCCGTGGCCTGCTCGAACGCATGTGGCTGCACCCGACGATCACCCCGACGGGCATGGACGTGCCGCCCGTCGCCGAGGCGTCCAACACCCTGCTGGCCCGGGTGACCGCCCGCCTGTCGTGTCGGCTCGCGCCAGGGCAGGACCCCGACCGGGCACTGGCGACCCTCGAGGACCACCTGCGCGCCCACGTGCCGTGGGGGCTGCACCTCGACGTGGTGCACGGGCACCGCAACGCCGCGTGGTCCACCCCGGCGGGCGGTCCGGCCTGGGACGCGGCCGTGGAGGCGATGACCGCCGCCTACGGGCGTGCGCCCGCCATCCTCGGCTGCGGCGGGTCGATCCCGTTCGTCGAACCGTTCAGCGACGCGTTCGGGGGTGCGCCCTGTCTGCTCGTCGGCGTCGAGGACCCGGCGTCCAACGCCCACGGAGAGGACGAGTCGCTCCACCTCGACGACTTCGCCCGCGCATGCGTCACCGAGGTGCTCCTGCTGGACGAGCTCGCACGCCGACTACCGGGATAGGATGGCGGCGCGCAGTACACGGGCGCGATGCGCGCGTGTACTGCTGCAATGGAGGTGTCCGGACGCCTGGTGGGTCCCGCGGCCTTCAAAGCCGACGAGGGGGCGAGAACACGTCCCCTGGCGGGTTCGATTCCCGTCCACCTCCGCCATCACGACCCACCCCCGACAGCCCACGGCCGACAGCGTCGCGCACGCCCGCGGCAGCGCTCTGCTCAGCGGTACAGGCCGTCGATCACGTCGGCGTGCCTGCGGTGGATCACGTCACGGCGCAGCTTCAGCGACGGGGTGAGCTCCTCGGACTCGGCGGTCCACTCGTCCGAAAGGATCGCGAACCGCCTGACCTGCTCCACCCGGCTGAGCCGTTCGTTGCCCTCGTCCACGGCGCGCTGCACCTCGGCGACGACGTCGGGATGCTCGGCGAGCTCGGCGATCGACGTGAACTCGAGGTCGTGGGCAGCACACCAGCCGGGCAGCAGGTCAGCGTCGAGCACCACCAGCGCCGCGATGTGTGACCGGCCGTCACCGACCGCGCACACCTGACCGATGACCGGCGACCGATGCTTCACGGCCCCCTCGATGTTGGCCGGTGAGACGTTCTTCCCGCCCGCCGTGATGATCAGTTCCTTCTTGCGACCGACGATGCTCACGTACCCGTCGTCGTCCATCGTGCCAAGATCCCCGGTGTGCAGCCACCCGTCCTCGTCGATCGCCGCGCGGGTCGCCTCGTCGTCTCCGAGGTAGCCGGGGGTCACGTTGGGACCGCGGGTCAGGATCTCCCCGTCGTCGGCGAGCTGCAGTTCCACGCCGGGCAGGACCGGGCCGACCGTGCCGATGCGCGCGTCACCGGGCACGTTGGCCGTGATGACGGCGGTCGTCTCGGTCATCCCGTAGACCTCGAGGATCTCGATGCCGATCGCCCGGAAGAAGGTCAGCAGTTCCGCACTGATCGGCGCAGCACCAGAGATCGCATAGCGCAGCTCGTCGAGTCCGAGCCCGTCGCGGATCCTGCGGAACACGGCCCGGTCGGCCAGGGCGCGTTGGGGTCGCAGGTGCAGGGGCACCGACCGACCCGCGCGTTCGGCCTCCACGGAGGCCACGGCCACCGCGATGGCCCGGTGCGCGATGGGCGCCTTCCTCGGGTCCTCGTCGATGCGGGCCAGCAGCGCCGCGTGCATCTTCTCCCACACGCGCGGTACGGCCATGAACATCTGCGGTCGCGCCGCCTGCAGCGTCTCGGCGACATCGGCCATGTCCCGCACGAACCAGATCGTCCCGCCGTACCGCAGGCCGATGTAGTGGGTGACCATGCGTTCGGCGACGTGCGCGAGCGGCAGGTAGGAGATCCCGCGCTGCCCCGGTCGGACGTCGAGCAGCCGCTGGACCACCGCCAGCTGGAACAGCACGTTGTGGTGCGTGAGGATCACGCCCTTGGGCGGTCCGGTCGTGCCCGACGTGTAGATGAGTGTCGCCGGGTCCTCGGGTCGGATCGCGCGCCACGACGCCTCGAGCCGGTCCGGCGTCTGCTCGAGCGCCTCGCGGCCATCGGTCAGCAGTTCGTCGAACGTGGTCACCCGCGGATCGGGATGCTCCGTGCCCATCGGTTCGAGCACCACCAGGTGTTCGATGGTGTCGACCTCGGCTGCGGCCTCGAGCCATCGGTCGAGCAGGCCGGCGTCCTCGACGATCACCACCGAGGCACCACAGTCTCGCGCGATGTGCACGATCTGTTCGGTCGTCAGGGTGTTGTAGACCGACACCGGGGTGGCGCCGGCGAGCATCACCGCCACGTCGCTGACCACGTGCTCCGGACGATTGGTCATCATCAGGGCGACGAACCCACCCGGCCCGATGCCGAACCCACGCAGCGCCATGGCGACGGCACTGGCCTGCTCGCGGTACTGCGACCAGGTGGTGGACGCGAACCCGTCGCCGTCCCGGACCATGAGCGCGTCTCGGCCGCCGTTCGCGTCACACGTCGACATGAACACGTCGACGAGTGTGCGTCCCTCGATCTCGGCCAGGATCTCCGCTCGCATCACCACTCCCACTCTCGCGTGGGTCGAGTTGAGCGGCTGCCGGGACCAGAATCAACCCGACACGAGCCCGCGCACCGGGGCGATGCACTGATCAGAGGACCGCGTCGATCGCCGCGAGCACGAACACGCTCGCGAGGTAGACGGTGGACCAGTGGAACAGGCGCATGGCCGCCGCGACGGTGCGCTCACGACGCAGTCGGTGGGCGAACACCAGCCACACCACGGTCAGCGCCGGACCGCTCACGGCGAACAGCCAGCCGACGCCTCCGCCGGCGACGTAGAGCAGCACGACGCTGAGCAGCAGGTAGCTGTAGAGCAGGATCTGACGGGTCGCCTCGTCGTTGCCGTGGGTGACCGGCAGCATCGGCAGATCGGCCCGCAGGTAGTCCTCGCGGTACTTCATCGCCAGCGCCCAGAAGTGCGGCGGGGTCCACCAGAACACGATGGCGAACAGCAGCCACGGGCGCACGTCGGCGAGTGACCCGCCGGTCACCGCGACCCATCCGGTGAGCACCGGCACACACCCGGCCGCACCGCCGATGACGACGGCCTGGCTCGTGCGACGCTTGAGCCCGAGCGTGTACACGAACACGTAGAAGGCGATCGCCGAGGTGGCCAGCAGTGCCGCGGTGACGTTGACGAACGCGGTCAGCCACACGAACCCGGCCACGCCGAGCACCACGCCCAGCACGGTCGCGGCCCGCGGACCCACCTCGGCGCGAGCGGTCGGGCGCTGGGCGGTGCGGTGCATCGCCACGTCGACGTCGCGGTCGATGACGTTGTTGAAGGTGTTCGCGCTGCCGGCGGACATCGCCCCGCCGATCACGGTGGCCACCACGAGCCACGTGCCCGGCCACCCGTCTGCGGCGACGACCATCGCGGGCACGGTGGTGACCAGCAGCAGTTCGATGATGCGGGGCTTGGTCACCAGCAGGTAGGCGCGCACGCGATCGGTGAGCCGCGCCGACTCGTAGCGGCCCTGCGTGTGCATCGGCCCCGTGTCCGGGGTCAGGTCGGGGGCCACGATGCTCCTGGTCGACGCGTCGGCGGCCGCAGGGTACGCGCCACCGATCGGTACGTTTCGCGCATGGACACCCTGCGCCGCTTCACCCTGCTCGCCATCGTGGTCAACGTCGGCATCGTGTTCACCGGTGGCCTGGTGCGCCTCACCGGCAGCGGCCTGGGATGTCCCGACTGGCCCAGCTGCACCCCGGACAGCCTCGTCCCGGTCCCCGGCGGCGACCATGCCGGCTGGCAGACCGCCATCGAGTTCGGCAACCGGATGCTCACGTTCGTCGTGCTCGCGTCCGCCATCGCCGTGTGGGTGCAGGTGAGACGCACCCGACCCCACCCCCGCGTGGTCGAGGTGCTGGCGGTGGCGCTGCCGGCAGGAGTGCTCGCCCAGGCGGTCGTCGGTGGCATCACCGTGCTCACGGGCCTGTCGCCGTACACCGTCGCGACCCACTTCCTGCTGTCCATGGGGCTCATCGCCACCGCGGTGGTCCTCCACGACCGCACCCGCGCCGCCCACGAGCCCGGCGCGACCGTGTCGGTGCGACGCGCGGCCGCGGTGCTGCTGGTGATCGCAGCGGTGGTCCTGCTGCTCGGCACCGTCGTCACGGGCTCGGGTCCCCACGGGGGCGACCCCTCGGCGTCGCGACTGGCCCTCGACATCCGCATGGCCGCGCTCGCCCACGCCGACGCGGTGTGGATGCTGCTCGGGGTCACGGTCGCACTGGTCGCGATGACGTGGAACGGCCCCCCACGCGTGCGCCGCGCCGCGCGCATCCTGCTGGCGCTCGAGTTCGCCCAGGGCAGCATCGGCTACACGCAGTACGTGCTGGGAGTGCCGGCAGTGCTGGTCGGCGCACACATCCTCGGGGCCGCACTGGTGTGGACCACGGTGGTCACCCTGTGGATCCGGACCCGACCGGCAACCCCATCCCGGGTCGAGTCGACGACCTCGACCCTCTGACGCACTGCGGCATCATCGGCGGTACGCGATCCCGCGAAAGAGCGCGAAGGCGAGGTCGCCGCGCGATCAGGCGTCGTCGACGACCCGACCGACCCCGTTCATGTTGGGGTGGATGGCACAGAAGAAGTACCACTCGTCCGGCAGGTCGTCCCACGCGTACTCGTCGCTGCGGAACACGTCGGTGTCGATCCCCTCGATCACCGTCGACGCCCCGTAGGTCGTCGCCCCGGACGCCGGGTCGTCCGCGCCGCCCTCGAGGTCGGTGATCACGACGTTGTGGGCGACCGCGGCCTCGAAGTTGTCGAAGACGAACAGCATCTCCTCGGCCAGCTGCGACGGGGTGACCTCCCACTCGGTGATCGGTTCACACGCACCCGCTGGTCCGATGCAGAACTCGGTCGAGTTCTCCGCGGCGATCGTCGGTGCGTCGTCGGGCGCGACCATCAGGGGCTGGACGTTGATCATCCGGTCCTCGTCGGCGCCGCCGCCGACGACCCCCAGGCCCACCAGTCCTCCCACCACCAGTGGCGTGAACGCTGCCAGCACGATCACACCGCGCTTCGCGCCCCCCAATCGGTCCTGCCCACTGGCCAGGCTGACCGTGAACAGGATCCCCGCCGCCGCGACCGCGGCCAGCATGAGCGAACCCTCGTGCGTGTTGAACAGCAGTGACAGGGCGATCGACCCGATGAACGCCGCCATGGTCAGCACCACCAGCACCGGCAGCGCGATGGGCAGCAGGTAACGGGTCGCGAACGTCTCGTTCTTCACAGCGAACCTCTCAGCCCAGCCAGGTGGTGTGACCGACGAAGACCACCACCACGGTGATCGAGTACAGGACGAGCGCGAACGCCAGGCCCGTGTACATCAGGAGCGTGAACCACGTCGAGTCGAACTTCAGGTGCATGAACCAGCCGGCGACCATGACGAACTTGATGGCCATCAGCACGATCAGCAGCGGGATCGCCACCCGACCGAAGTCGAGGAAGTACGTCGACACCTCCAGGCCGGTGAGCACGCCGAGGATCAGGGCGATCCGGACGTACTGCCGCGGCGTGGGGTGCGCGTGCGTGTGCTGCTCGGTGTCGGTGGCGCTCATCGTTGCTCCTGCGATCCACGGTCAGCCGACCGCGATCTCCGGGATCAGGTAGACGACGGTGAAGATGATGACCCAGATGATGTCCACGAAGTGCCAGTACAGGCCGATCATCTCGGTCTTGACGTCCTGGTGCGCCTTCACCTTGCCGGTGAGCGAGAATGCGTACAGGCTCAGCAGCAGCAGGATGCCGACGAACACGTGCAGCCCGTGGAACCCAGTCAGCACGTAGAACGCGCTCGCGAACGGCGATTCGGTGAGGATCAGTCCCTCACGGGTGAACACGGTGAACTCGAAGACCTGTCCCCCGAGGAACACCGCTCCCTGACCGGCCGTCGCCAGGATCCACAGACGCATCCGGCGCAGGTCGCCCCGCGCGTGGGCGCCGTGGGCCAGCACCATCGTCAGCGAGCTCATCAGCAGGACGAACGAGCTGATCGAGGTGAACGGGATGTCGAAGATGCCCACGCCGGGGCCGCCGGCCGTGGTCTCCATGTAGAGGAGGTAGGCGGAGATGAACGCCCCGAAGAACAGGAACTCGGAGCCGAGGAACGTCCACATCGCGAGCTTGCGATGGTCCAGTCCCAGCGTGGTGTCGTGCGCGCCTGCGGACACGTGGATTCCTCTCGGTCAGTGAGCGCGCGCGCCGTGAGGCGCGTCGACGTCGTCATCGTCACCCTCGGCGAGCGGCTCGTGGATCCAGCCGGCCACGCCGATCACGATCCACAGCACCCCGAGGCCGAGCAGGACCGGGTTCACCAGCACCAGGCCGTACCCGAACGGGAAGAAGCCGATGCAGGCGATGAACGGCCACAGCGACGCGTCCGGCATGTGGATGTGCTCGTGCGTCTCGCCCTCGGCGTCGTCCTCGTGGTCGTCGGAGGCTCCCGCGGGAACGGCCACGGCCTGGCCGTCGTCGTCCTCGGCGTACTTGCGGTGCCAGAACTCGTCACGGTCGGTCACCGTCGGGATCGTGTCGAAGTTGTGGTGCTTCGGCGGCGATGCGGTGAGCCACTCGAGCGTGCGGGCGTCCCACGGGTCGTCACCGGCGGGCGCACCGTGGCGGCCCGACCGGATCAGGTTGGTGAGGAACACCAGTGCCGACACCGTCAGCACGATCACCCCCAGCGAACTGAGCAGGTTGTAGAGCTCGACGCTGCCGCCCAGTTCGGCCGGGAGCACCGCGGTGCGTCGTGGCTGACCGAGCA
>JBBDIX010000048.1:13702-16333 GCA_040880235.1 Nitriliruptoraceae bacterium | reverse complement strand
CCAGCAGCCACGTCCAGAAGTGGAGCTTGCCGAGCTTCTCGCTCATCAGCTTCCCGGTCACCTTGGGGAACCAGAAGTAGATCCCGGCGATCAGGCCGAACAGCGCCCCACCGAACAGCACGTAGTGGAAGTGGGCCACCACGTAGTAGGTGTCGTGCTGCTGCGCGTTGTGGGGCACGATCGCGTGCGTGACCCCCGACAGGCCCCCGATGGTGAACATCGACACGAAGCCGACGGAGAACAGCATCGGGGTCGTGAAGCGGATCTTGCCGCCCCACATCGTGAACACCCAGTTGAAGATCTTGATCCCGGTGGGCACCGCGATGAACATCGTCGTCAGGGCGAACGCCGAACGGGCGACCGGTCCGATCGAGGTGGTGAACATGTGGTGGGCCCACACGCCGAACCCGATGAAGCCGATCGCCGCGCCGGCGAACACGACCGCCGCGTAGCCGAACAGCGGCTTGCGCGAACCGACGGGCAGGATCTCCGACACGATCCCCATGGCCGGCAGGACCATGATGTAGACCTCGGGATGCCCGAACAGCCAGAACAGGTGCTGGTACAGCAGCGGGTCCCCACCGGTGTCCGGCTGGAAGAACTGCGCACCGAACAGCGTGTCGAACTGGAGCATGAACAGCGCCACCGCGATGATCGGGATCGCGAACAGCAGCAGGAAGTTGGTCACCAGCGACATCCAGATGAACACCGGCAGCCGCATGAACGTCATGCCCGGCGCGCGCATGTTCAGGATGGTGGTGATGAAGTTGACCGCAGCAGCCAGCGAACTGATACCGAGGATCTGCAGTCCCACCGCGTAGAAGCCCATGTTCTGGGCCACGTCGGTCGACAGGGGCGCGTACCCCACCCATGCCCCGGACGGAGCACCGCCCAGGAAGAACGACGAGTACAGGAAGATCCCGCCGAACAGGTAGACCCAGTAGCTGAAGGCGTTGAGGCGCGGGAAGGCGACGTCCCGGGCACCGATCATCAGTGGAATCAGGTAGTTGAAGAACGCGGCGGACAGCGGCATCACCACGAGGAACACCATGGTCAGACCGTGCATGGTGAAGAGCTGGTTGTAGAGCTCCTCGGTCACCACCGTCTGTTCGGCCCGGGCGAGTTGCCACCGGATCAGGCCCGACTCGACCCCCCCGATGCTGAAGAACACCATCGTGGTCCAGAAGTACATCACACCGATGCGCTTGTGGTCCGTCGTGCCGAGCCAGCTGAGCAGACCGCTGGTCGACGACGGACGCAGCCTCGGCGTCTGCGTCTGGGTGGTGGACATCAGTTCGTCTCCTCCGCCGCGTCACACCCGCCGGTCATCCGGCCGGGCGAGCGCGTCACTGCAGGGTGAGCAGGTACGCGACCAGCGCGTCGATCTCGTCCTCGGTCAGGTCGAGGTTCGGCATCCCGATGCCGTTGATCTCGTAGCTCATCGCCTTCATCGACGAGGGGTCCCGCAGCCACTGGCGCAGGTTCTCCTCGCCGAGGTCGTGGATGGCTCCGGCGAACTCCTGGCGGCTGAACAGGTGGGTCAGGTCCGGACCGGTGCTCGGCGCTCGCGCGCCACCCTCCCAGACCTGGTGGCACGACGCGCACGCCTGCCGGTCCCCGAGGTCGCCGAACAGGGCGCGACCCCGCGCCTCGAGCGAGTCGCCCTCGGGCACGTCGGCCGGGACGGTCTGCGCGGCGACCCAGTCGTCGAAGTCGCCGGCGCTGAGCACCTCTGCGCGGATGCGCATGTTGGCGTGCGACAGGCCACAGAACTCCGCGCACGAGCCGAGGTAGCGGCCGACCTCGTCGGCCTGGAGGTTGAGCGTGGTGACGCGACCCGGCTCCAGGTCCTGCTTGCCCGCGAGCTGCGGGATCCAGAACGAGTGGATGACCGCCTGGGTCGTCTGGCGGGCCGGGTCGGCGGACGTCATCTCCAGGCGCACCGGTACGTCGACCGGCATGACCAGTTCATTGGCCGTGTAGATGTCGTGGTCCGGGTAGTGGAACTCGAACCACCAGCGGTGACCGGTCACCTCGACGACCATGAAGTCGCCCTCGGGTTCGGCCGCCTGTTCGAAGATCCCCTGGATGGTCGGCACGGCGATCACCGCCAGGATCAGCGCCGGGATGATCGTCCAGACGAGTTCGAGCTTCGTGTTGCCGTGGACCTGCTTCGGCAGTTCGTCGTCGCCGTCCTTCGCCCGGTAGCGCAGGGACGTGTAGATGATGAGTCCCTGCACGAGCACGAAGACGATCAGCGCGATGATGGCCACCGGCAGGATCAGGTCGTGGGGCGCCTGCGCGAAGGGCCCGGCAGGATCCATCGAGTTCTGACCTACGTCGGCGCAGCCCGCGATCAGCAGCGCGACGGCGGCGACGAGCAGACTCGTCGGGCGCAGGCGGACGCGCGGAGAGGAACGGTCGCGCAAGGTCACGTCTCCTGTCGCTGGTTCTCGCTCCCGGGACGCCCACCCGTCACGACACCCCGCGTCGTGGTCGGAACGGACACCTCCGCCGGCATCGTGCCGTGGAGCTCGACGGGTCGCATCGACGACCCACCCTGACCCGCGGGAGCGTAGCCGCAACGGCCCCTCGGCTTCCAACCGCCGGATCACGGCTCCCAGCGGAACC
>JBBDIX010000048.1:10709-13602 GCA_040880235.1 Nitriliruptoraceae bacterium | reverse complement strand
CGGATCACGGCTCCCAGCGGAACCACCGGGTCGCCGCAGCGATGGCCAGCACCGACCACACCGTCAGGGTCACGGCCGGCCCGGCCGCGAACCCGTGTCCCGCCAACCCGTCGCGCAACAGGGTCCCGAGCGCCCCGAGCGGCAGCAGCTGCCCCACAGCGGCGAGCCCGTCGGGCAGCGTGGCGGCCTCGAAGGCGACCCCGCTGATCATCAGCAGCACGAGGAACAGGGCATTGGTCGCCGCCAGGGTCGCCTCGGCGCGCAGGGTCCCCGCCATCAGCAGTCCCAGCGACGTGCACGCGATCGCCCCCAGCAGCAGGCCACCCGGCAGGATCCACCACGACGCCGGCGACCATCCGAGCGCCAGCGCGAGGCCGACCACCAGCACGGTCTGGACCGTCAGCAGCCCCGCCACCGCCAGCGACTTGGCGAGCAGGAACCCGGCCGTCGGCAGGGGTGTCGCCCCGAGCCGCTTGAGCACCCCGTAGCGGCGTTCGAACGCGGTCTGGATCCCGGTCGCCACCAGTCCGGTCGCCGCCACGGAGATCGCGAGCACCCCGGGCACGAGGAAGTCGACGGCCGGCATCGACGCCGTCGGCAGCACGTCGACCACGGAGAAGAACCCGAGGATGCCGAGCGGGATGCCGAACGTGATCACGAGACTCTCGCCGGCCCGCACCAGCAGCCGCAGCTCCAGCGCCGCCTGGGCGAGCACGGCCCGCAGCAGTCTGCGGCCACGCAGCGGCGCACGCACGACGTCACGGTCCGTCGCGACACCGCTCATCGCGACACCGCCCCGGTGTCGTGCACGTCGACCTCGTCGTGCGCGTCGGGCGCGTCGCCGAGTTCGTCGAGTTCGTCGGCGGATCGTCCGGTGAGCGCGAGGAACACGTCCTCGAGGCTGCGGCGCCCCGCCTGCAGTTCCCCCAGGCGCACGTCGTGGTCGGCGAGCCACGCGGTCAGGCGCGCCACCAGCGCCGGGTCGTTTGCGGCGTGCACGTGGTGACGACCCGGTCGCACCTCGACGACGTCGACGCCGAGGTGGGCCGACAGGGCGGAGGCATCGATCGACTCGCGGGTCGTGAACTCGAGTTCGTCGCGGCTCGTGTGGGTCAGTTCGTCCGGGGTTCCCAGCGCCAGCAGGCGGCCACGGTCGATGATCGCGACTCGGTCGGCGAGCGCCTCGGCCTCGTCGAGCAGGTGCGTGGTCAGCACCACGGTCACCCCGTCCTCACGCAGTTCCCGCACGTGTTCCCACGTCAGGCGCCGGGCAGCCGGGTCGAGCCCTGCCGTCGGCTCGTCGAGGAACACCACCTCGGGCCGTCCGATGACCGCCATGGCGAGCGACAGGCGCTGCTTCTGCCCCCCGGACAGGTCGCGGAACCGGGTGCGCGACGCCTCGGTCAGCCCGACCCGCTCCAGCATCGCGCGCGGGTCCAGCGGATCGTGGTGGAACCGCGCGAACAGCTCCAGGACCTCCAGCGGTCGGGCCAGCGGGTACACGCCACCCTCCTGCAGCATCATCCCGACACGGGGCCGCAGCCGGTGGCCGTCTCGGCGCGGATCGTGGCCGAGGACCCGCACCGTGCCGGCATCGGGCGTCCGGAACCCACCACAGCACTCCACGGTGGTGGTCTTGCCGGCCCCGTTGGGTCCCAGCAGGGCGAAGGTCTCTGCGCCGTGGACGGTGAGGTCGAGGTGGTCGACGGCGAGCACCGGCCCGTAGCGCTTCGTCAGGCCCCGGATCTCGATCGCCGGCACGTCGGGCGGCGCGGAGACACCGGCGTCGTCTTCGGACACCTCGGCACCTGCCACTCGGGGACGGAACGCCGACCGGTACGCAACGGCACGGCCAGCGATGCAGCCTACCGATGCCGTCCCCCACCCCGATCCGGACCGGCGACCAGACGGGCGACAGGACGCGCCCGCGTACGCCTACGGACCCCGCGCGGACCGCGCCACGGCCCTCGACCCGGCCGGGCGCGCACCCCCGCACGGGTAGCCTCGACGCCTCACCTCCCGGGAACCTGCGATGTCCACCCTGCGCGTCGAGATCGCCACGCCCTCGGGCGACGGCGAGGTGGTGTCCGCACGTCTCCACGCGCTCGGGGCACTCGGCACGTGGGACCAGTCCGACCGGATCGTCGGGTGGTTCGACGACCAGCCCGACCTCGACCCGGACCTGACCGACCGCGCCGAGTGGTCCGACGAGCCGGACCGCGACTGGGCCGAGGGCTGGAAGGCCACGATCGGCGAGGTACGGGCCGGCCGCTTCGTGATCGTGCCCTCGTGGCTCGTCGACGGGCACGTCGCCCAGCCCGACGAGGTCGCCCTCGTGCTGGATCCGGGTCGTGCCTTCGGCACCGGACACCACGCGACCACGGCCCTGTGCCTCGAACTGCTGGACGAGCATCTGGGCGACGACCAACTGCGCGACGGACGCGTGACCAACGACGCGCAGGCGTCCACGGACGCGTCCATGGACGCATCGACTCGCCTCGCCGACGTCGGCTGCGGCAGCGGCATCCTCGCGATCGCCGCGGCACGGCGAGGCGCCCGAGCCGTCGCGGTCGACATCGACCCGGCCGCCGTCGAGGTGACCCGCGACAATGCGGCGGCGAACGCCGTGGTCGTCGACGTGCGACGCGGCGGCCCTGAGGCGCTGGTGGACGACGGTCCGTTCGACGTCGTGGTCGCCAACCTGCTCACCGACACCGTTGCCACGCTGGCCACCGAACTCGTCGCGCTCACGTCCGGCGTGCTGATCGTGAGCGGGATCACCGCCTCGCGGCGCGACGTGGCCCTCGGACCGCTCACCGCCGCGGGGTGCACCGTCGAGGACGTGCGGGTGCGCGACGGCTGGATCGCGGCGCGTCTCGTACCGTCCCCGACC
>JBBDIX010000048.1:0-10609 GCA_040880235.1 Nitriliruptoraceae bacterium | reverse complement strand
GCGGATCCCGTCGTCGTCGACACCGGTCCCGTCCGCGACCAGATCGTCGCGCTCACCGAGGTCCTCGACCACACCGACCTGCTGCTCGCGTCCGTCGTCGAGGCGACCACCCTCGCCGAGGCCCACGACGCCGGCCGTACGGCGCTGGCCGAACTCGTCGAGGACGAGGCGCTCAACCCGGGCCGACAGGCACGCGACCTGCCACTGCTCCCCTCGGAGTCCCCGGATCGTGCCACCACGCCCGAGCGCCCGGCCCTGCTGGTCACCGCGCTCGGGACCAGCCAGGACCACGCCTCCGCACTGGCCACCGAGTTCTCCGCGACGCTGGCCGACGTGATCGCGGGCGACCTGGGGTCGTGGCAGCGCGACGCCGAGGGCATGATCGCCACCGCACGTGCCGTCGCCCAACCCTCCGCCCCGCTCGACCAGCTCGAGTCCGACGTGCTGACCCTGCCCGGTGAGGGTCTGCGCGCCACGGCATGGATCATGATCCTCGTGCAGGCCCCCGATCTCGACCGTGCCGTCGAGGCCGCCGAACGCGCGCGTGCCCACGTCGGGCTGATGCGCACCGCCCTCGAGGAGCTCCCGTGATCCCGTCGACCACCCCCGAACCCGAAGCCCACGATCCTGACGCCGGCACCGTCGACAGCCCCGACATCCGGGACGTCGACGTCCACGACCTGACCGTCGACGGGTTCACCCACGGCGGCGAGGGGGTCGCCCGCCTCGACGGCAAGGCCGTGTTCGTTCCCGGCACGATCCCCGGCGAACAGGTGCGCATCCGCATCGTCGACGACCGCAAGCGCTGGGCGCGCGGCGAGCTCGTCGAGGTGCGGCAGGCCTCCCCGGACCGGGTCGTGCCCCCGTGCCCGTACGTCGGCGCGTGCGGCGGCTGCGACCTGCAGCACATCGAGGTCGACGCCCAGCGGCGCCTGAAGACCCGCGTGGTCCGTGAACAGCTCCAGCGGATCGGCCGGATCGTCGACCCGCCCGTCGACGGGTGCCTCGCCGTCGGGGAGTCCACCGGCTACCGCCACCACGCCCAGTTGCATGCCGACCCCGATGGCCGGCTGGGGTTCCGTCGGGTGAGCTCCCACGACGTGATCGCGATCGACCGCTGTCTGGTGCTCACCGACGACGCCCAGCGACTCGTCGACCAGGTCGGTGACGGCACGGGCGCCCAACGCCTCGTCGTGCGGGTGGCGGCGGAGGGTCGAGCCGCCGTGCTCACGCCGGGCGAGTCCGGGCTCGACCTGCCCGATGGCGACTTCGACCTGCTGCTCGAGCAGCCCGACGGGCGCACCATCGCGATCCGTGGCGAGGGGGAACTCTCCGAGACCATCGCCGGACAGACCCTCCGGTTCGCCGCCGACGCGTTCTTCCAGGTCAGCCCCGCCGGTGCCGAGGCCATCGTCGCCCAGGTCCTGGACGCGCTGGGCGACCTCGAGGGCGCACTCGTGTGGGACCTGTACGCCGGGGTCGGGCTGCTGTCGCTGCCGATCGCGGCGGCAGGCGCCGACGTGGTCGCCGTCGAGTCCAACCGGTCTGCGGCCCGACTCGCCGAACGCAACGCCGACGAGGCGAACCTGCCCGTCGACGTCCTGCACGCCGACGTCGCCGAGGTGACCGCGAAGGCCGTCGCCGGCGAAGACGGTCTCGAGGCACCGGACCTGGTGGTCCTCGACCCGCCCCGGGCCGGCGCCGAGGCCCGCGTGCTCGACGACCTCGCCCGGCTCGTGCCTCAGCGGATCATCTACGTCGCCTGCGACGTCGCCGCGCTCGCGCGCGACACGGCGCGCCTCACCGAGCACGGCTACCGGCTGACCCGCGCGGTTCCCCTCGACCTGTTCCCGATGACCCACCACGTCGAGGTGGTCGCGACCTTCACCCGCTGACACGGCAGCGCGCAGAGCCGTCACTCGTCAGGTGATCACTCGCCGCCACGCACGGCCAACGGGCATCATCGTTCAGTGGCCCGCGCCGCCTCCACGGCTCGCAGGTGCATCCGGTCCCCGAGCGTCGCGAACACCGGCGCAACCACCGGACGCACCGTGGCGTCGCACGTGGCGACCACCACCGGCCCGTCGGTCGTGACCGAGCAGGAGACGTCCTCGAGCCCCCGGTCCTGCCCGACGGCCACGCGCTGTTCGTGCATCCGCACCGCGGCGCGTCCGGCGTCGAGCGTCAGCTCCCCGCTGCCGTAGTACGCATCGAGGTCCATCGCGGTGGTCGCATCGTTGGCGATGGACGCCGCGAGGTCCGCGAGTCGCCGCTGCGCGAGGTGGGCGACGGCCGCGTCCAGCGACAGTGCCACCAGTGCGAGCAGGATCAGCATCGCCGCGGGGAACAGCACGAGGGTGTTGCCGTCCTGCGCGTTCAGGCGCGCCCGCACGTCACCACCCACAGCCGGCTCCCGGCGCGAGTCCCGAGCGGTGGGGATCGACGACCTCCGAGTGGGTCGCGGTCACCTCGAACCCGCCCGTCGACCAGATCCCCGGCACGATCGTCGACGGCACGGTGGCCACCGCCCGGTACCGGATGCGCTGGCACCGGGCGAGCCCCACCGCCCCCTCCGGCTCGAGGTGCAGCTGGTCCACGTCTCGCCCGTGCGCGGCGTAGGCCGCACGGCCGGCATGCACGGCACGAGCGTGCGGATCGGCTCCGGCGGGTGTCTCGACCGCGGCCCGCACCGCCTCACGCGCCGCGGCCGCCGCCGCGAACCGCGCGTCGACCACCGCCCAGGCATTGAGCGCGACGAGCGTGCCCATCACGAACACGAGCACCCCGATCAGCAGCGCGTCGGCACCCGCGACGAACCCGGCCTCGGGATCAGCATGCGGGGCAGGATCGGGGCGTCGCGCCGGGGTCGCCGTCATCGGACCACCTCGGTACGGACCCGCACGGTGCGTTCGATGTCACCGAGGCGCATCGGACCGCCGATCACCCGGGCCGGAGTGGGTGCCCGCACGGTCAGCGCCGTCGACTCCCCGTCGTCCGTGCAGACCACCTCGACGCTGTCGCCGAACCGTCCGAGCCGTCGGCGCAGGTGGTCCTCGGCACGCTGCGTCCCGTGCGGTCCGGCCGCCACGCACCCGCGGCCCTCGGCCGCCGCCCCGCGAGCGACGTCGAAGGCTGCCGCGGTGATGGCAGTCGTCGCGTACAGGTGGACCAGCGTCTGCGTGGCGAGCAGCAGGAACGCCAGGAAGACCGTGAGCGACAGCACGGCCGTGACGGGCGACGAGCCCTCGTGACCGGACATCGTCAGCCCCCGATCATCTGGACCTCCTGTTCGATGCGCTGCGCCGCGTCGGTCACCGTGCGATTGAAGGCCACGTACAGCCCCGCCCCGATGACGGCCATGATCAGCACGACGATGGCCGCGGAGATCACCCCCTCGCCTGCCGTCGACGTCAGCAGTCGGTGTCGGATCCCCCGTGCGTTGGTCATCGTCTCCTCCTCGTGATGCCGGTCGTGGTCCTGCGGCCTGTTCCTGCGGTCTGGTCGTGCCGTCGTGCCCTGCGGTCTGGTCGTGCCGTCGTGCCCTGCGGTGTGGCCCTGCGGTCGTGATCGGTTCATCCCGTCAGGAACCCGGACACCGCCGACGAGAACGGCACGGCGATGAAGATCGCGCCCGGCAGCAACGTCGCCACGGTCACCGGGATCCAGACCTGCTGCCCGCGACGTTCGATGGCGGCGAGCAGGTCGCGATGCAGGTCACGTCGGATGTTGCGGGCCTCGGTGGCGATCAGCCGCCCCAGGTCGCTGGCCTGCCGGTCGAGCGAGAGCACGGCCACCAGCCGGGTCACCGCGTCCACGTCCGCCAGGTGTGCCCACTCGGTGAGCGCGGTCCGCTCGTCCACGCCGTGCCGAATCCTGACCAGCACCCGGCGCAGGTCGCGGGCGCACGCCCCCTCGCCGCGACGTGCCACCCGTTCGACGGCCTGTGACACGGAGAACCCGGCCGCGACGTACATCCCGATCTGTTCGGACACGACCGGCAGCTGCTGTCGCAGGTGTGCTCGATGCCGTTCCGAGGCGGTGGCGAGCTGCTGTTCGACGAGCGCGAAGCCCAGCAGCAGTCCCCCGACGACGAACACGGCCGCTGCGGCCAGTGGCGGCCTCGTGGTCAGTGCGACGAAGGCTCCCGCACCGGCCCCGGCGAGCGCCCAGCCCACCTGTCGCACGCGGAACTGGGCCACGGACGTCGTCGCATGGGTCCGACGCAGCCGCGTTCCCGGATCCTCGAGTGCACCGAGGAGCCGCGAGAACCGCTCGCCGACGATCTGGGCGACGGGGACGACCGTGTCACGCAGCGACTCGGCCGACAGGACGCTCGGTCGTCGATCGACCGAGCCGTGGCGCCGCGCGTACGGACCGAGCCGCTCCACGAGTGGTCGTCGGGAGAACCACCCGATCGACGCCAACAACAGGGTCGCTCCCCACCACAGGGCCAACCCGGCCGCCAGCAGCGCCAACGTCGACAGCGAGGACAGCGAGGTGGCCGGCCCGATCACGGCGTCGACCCGTCGCCGGCGACGAACACCCGCGGTTCGTCGGGCAACCGCAGGAGGCGCCCGGCCCACCACCAGCACCCGGCGATCATCGCGAAGGCCGTGAGCACGGCGGCCTGTCCACCTGCGGTCGCGTACGCGGCGCGTCCATCCCCGATCGCGAGCCCCACCAGCGCCATCCCGGCCGGCACGACCAGCACGAAGACCCGTGCGAACCGCACACCCGACTGCCGGGCGCGCGCATCACGGCGGCCCTGCACGTCCTGGATCCGGTCGTCGACCAGCGCCCGGAGACGGCCGTCGGCGTCGGTTCCCCCGAGTTCGTGCGCGATCAGCAGCGTCTCGCACACCGCGTCGGCGGTGGGGTCGGCGAGTTCGGTCCGCAGCACGTCGAGCGTGCGCGAGAAGTCCGTCGACACCATCCACGTGCGTTCCGCCGCACCGAAGGCCGGACGCATCTCCTCCGGCCCCCTCCGACCGACGTCGAGCAGCGCCTGGGGCACCGATCGGCCGAGCCCGATCACCTGGATACGGATCTCCTCGATCATGCGCGGCCAGGCGTCCCGGGCCCGTTCGAGCCGCAGTCGCTGGCGGGACCGTGCCGCGAGCATGGGCGCGGTCCCGGCAGCGAGTCCGACCACCCCCGACGCCAGCCAGCCGCCGTACACGGCGTGCCCGGCCGCACCCGCCACCACGGCGAGCAGGGCACCGACCGTCACGAGTTCCCGCGGCCGAGGGTGGTTCGCGCCCGCGACGGCCAACGCCCGGCGGATCCGCCGACGGGCCCGCCTCGACACCTCGTTGCCGAACGATCGTCGTCCACCCACCACCGACGACCAGACGAGGTGGACCCCCGTCGCGCCCACGGCGGCGACCAGCAGCGCACCGGACGAGCCGGTCATCGAGGCACCCCCGGATCGGCGGCATCCGCGAGCAGGGCACGCGTGTCGACACCCGTCGCGGCCAGCGCCCGCTCTGCTCGAACCGGCAGCGCCCCGGTCCACGACAGCTCCGACCCCGGGCCGTCGCGCCGGAAGAGCTCCGTGACGGTGAACGCCGCTGAGTCGGCCGAGGTCTGCTGGTCCTCGACGAGCACGATCTCCTCCACCTGCGGCCGCCCGTCGACCCGGTCGCAGTGCACGACGACGTCGACCGACTCGGTGACCAGCGCGTTCAGCGCCGTCATCGGCAGCTCCGAGCGGGTGTCGGCGAGCTGACAGATGAAGCGCAACCGCGACAGGGCCTGACGGGCCGAACCCGCGTGGATCGTCGTGTAGCCGGTCACCCCCGACGACAGGGTGAGCAGCAGCGGGAGGGCCTCGCGATCACGCACCTCGCCGACGATCGCGACGTCCGGTGCCATGCGCAGGAACCCCGCGACCAGCCGCCGAAGGTCGACTCCCGGCCGGTCGGGACGGTCCGGCCGGGTCTGCATCGAGGCGACGTTGGGCAACGGCACGTCGACCTCGAACACCTCCTCGGCGGTGACGACACGCAGGCGAGGATCGAGTTCCGCGGCACAGCACGACAGCAGGGTCGTCTTGCCCGAGCCGGGACGCCCCGCGAACACGATCGACAGTCGCGCCCGGGTCGCCGCCCGCAGGAACGCCGCCGCCTCGGTGCTCATCGACCCCCGTGCGGCGAGCTCGTCGAGGTCCCGGATGGCGACCCCGGTGAATCGCCGGATGTTCACGATCAGGTTGCCGCCACGGCCGATGTCCCCGTGCACGATGTGGAGTCGAGCACCGTTGTCGAGCTGGGCGTCCTGCAACCCCTCGGCCGGGTCGAGCTTGCGGTGGCTGCGCGCGTCTCCGAGGATCCGGGCCAGGGTCCGTTCGAGGTGTGCGCCATCGTTGAACACCTCGTCGTGGTAGCCCGACGGGCCCTGGTGGCGTCGCACGAAGATCTGATCGGGTGCGTTGATCATCACCTCCCACACGTCGTCGTCCTCGAGCAGGTCAGCCAGCGGCCCGTGACCAGCGAGGTTGCGTTCGGCGCGTTCGGCCAGACCTCCCGGATCGGCGAGCGGGAACGGCCGCAACCCCGCATCGGCATCACGGTCCCACCGTCCGACCTCCTCGTCGATCAGGGCCCGCAGGCGCGCAGCCGCACCGTCGCCGTCTCCGTCCATGTCGAGGTTCTCGTCGCGCGCTCGCTCGAGCACCGCGTGTTCGATCTCTGCGAGCGGTGACACCTCGATCTCGTCGACCCTCATCCTCGTCCCCCGTGCACTGGTCTCTCTGTGCGCCTCCGCCCAGGCGCCGGTCAGCCGGTCAGCCGGTCAGCCGGTGTCGGCCAGTCCGGCGAGCGACCCGGGTGTCACCGGCACCGGCGCCTCGGCCGCCACGGGCGCGCGGTCCCCGAACTGGTCGGCGAGTTCGGTCACCCGGTCCGCGAGCGTCGACGCCAGGTCCGTCGGCAACGAGGTGCCGTCTCGCAGGGCCGCCTCGACACCCCGTCGCGGCAGGTGCAGTGCGCAGCCCGGAGCGGTCACGTCACCCGGCGGGGCGATCAGCTCCTCGATCGCAGCGGTCACGGCCCGCCGTGCCCTGGGCGACCGGTGGGACCGGTTGACCACGGGCAGGACACGGCCGGGCGGCACACCGACCTCGACGAGTTCCCCGATGGCGCGCACGAGCGCGTGCACGCCCTTCATCGACGGCTCGCCGACCACCACGACGACGTCGGCCCGGGCGTACACGGCGCGCGCCATCGCGTGGCGGTCGCCGACGTCGACGGACCCCGTCTCCGGCTCGCCCTCGGCATCCAGGTCCACGTCGGCAACCGTCACCTGGGCGGTGCGAACCAGCGACTCCACCATCGCCTCGACGGATCGAGGACGCAGCGTCGTCCAGTGCCGCGGCCGACGCAGGCCGAGCAGGAGCCGGTACCCGCGTTCGGCCACCTCGAAGGTCTGTGCACGAACGGTGCTCGGCGAGGGAGTCGACGTCCGGTGGGCCTCAGCAAGCTCCTGGACACCTGGTGCGAGCGTCCGCGCGTCGTGGAGCATCGCCTGGTCGGCGACCCGGCACAGGTCGGCCAGCAGCACGGCGCGTCGCGCACCGGACGGCTCACGTCGCCATCGTGGCCACCTCGACCACCTCGGGGTCGCCTCGACCGGCGGGACCCGGGCAAGGCCCTGCGCGAGGGCGATCGCGCAGGTCGAGGCACCCGTGCCCCCGGGTCCGGTCACGGCGACGAGCAGACCGGACGTCGCGGGCTGCGGTGCGGGTGCCGTCCGCCTGACCCGTCGCGCCGTGCTGAGCATGGACGACGTCGCCGCGAGCACCGCAATCAGTTCGTCCCGGGAGAACGCCGACGCGAGCACCGCCGCCACGCCGATGTCCTCCCACGCGCGTGCCGCCGACCCGTCGACCACGACGAGCGGACAGTCGACGTCGCGTGCCGTCGCCACGAGATCCCGGTCGAGCCCAGAGATCGATGCGTCACAGAGGATCGCCGAGTGTCGTCGCGTCCCCTCGAGGCGTGCCCTGAGGTCGTCGACCGACACGCATCGGACGAACTCGACCGGGACGGACCCGGCCGCCGACCAGCGACCCACCGCCCCGAACCACCCGTCATGGGTGCGGGCCAGCCCCAGCACCACGTATCGCTCATCCATCACTGCACCCCCCGTGCATGGTTCTCACTGCACCGTCATCCGTCGACGCCGGTCGCGAAGTCCGGATCCACCGGGTCGAACCCATCGGCCCAGCCGTCGGACCCCGGGTCCGGATCGTCGGGATCTCGCGGAGGTCCGGCGACGCGGTGGGCGCCGGGAACGTCGTCGTCCGCGGCCCCGGGCCCCGGGCGCGCGAGGAACACCCCCGCCGTCCTTGCGGCGTGGCCCAGTGCCAACACCTCCGACCGATCCGCAGCCGACACCGTCACGATGACCTCTCGCGACCCGAGGCCGGTCTCGTCCGCCTCCACCGCGCGGACCTGCACCCCTCGCGCGACGTACGTGGAGAACTGTTCCCCGGCCACCGTGAACGTCGCGACCACGTCGACGTGCTGACCCGCGAGCACGTCGCCGGCCAACGCGTCGGCTCGCGGGACCGCGAACGACACGTGGTGCGACGCCGGGGCGTCACCCACGGCGACCAGCACGCCGCGCTGCACGAGGTCACCGGTGTCGAGCGAGGACGTCACGACGTGCCCGGCCAGCTCGTCGACCTCTGCCACCGTGAACGCGCGCGAGGCCGTGGCGCCGGGAAGTTCCATCTCCAGCGCGCCGAACAGCGCCCGCGCCTGCGCACCGTCGGCGACCTCCGTGCCGGGCGCGATCGGGCCGCTGGCGACGAGGTAGGCCGTGGACGGAGGCGCCGTCGCGTTCAGGTGGGTCACGAACAGTGCGACCGCAGCGACCGCCACGAGCAGACCGCCCACGACGGCACGCGCACCGGGAAGCGCACGACGACGACGCACGTGCCGGCCCGCTCGAGGCGACGGCGCTGCCGTGGTCGCAGGCGGCTCCGACGATCCGCTCGCCGGACCGACCGTGTCCGATCCTTCGGTGGTTCCCACCTCTCGTCCTCCCCGTGTGTCCTCCTGCGTGTGACCTCCTGCGTGGTGGCGCCCGGCACTGGCCGGGGTCAGCCTCCCGTACTCGCGCAGTCCGGCCGATCGGCGTCTCGCCGGCCCGCGGCGATCCGGTACGGTCGATCGAGACGGAAGGCGATGAAATGACGCAGGAAGAGATCCGCTGGCTCAGCACCCGAGAGGCCGCACGACGGCTCGGGCTCACGACCCGGACCCTGTACCGGCTCATCGACGATGGCAAGCTCCCTGCGTACAAGTTCGGCCGGGTGATCCGCCTCCAGGAGTCCGAGGTCGCCACCTTCATCGACCAGGCGCGCATCGAACCGGGCGACCTCGCGCACCTGTACGCGGACCCGTCGGCAGACACCTCGACGGACACCTCGAACTGACCAGCCACCTCGGCGTCAACCACCTCGGCGTCAACCACCCCGGCGCCCCGCATCGATCTGCTCACCACCCGTACTCCCCGGTCTCGGTCCATGCGACCTCTGCGACACTCGCGATGGGGACGTAGACCGCCGCATAGGGCGCATCCACGGTGACGACGTCGTCGCCGACCCCGATCAGTTCCCCACGAAACGCGCTGCCCGGACCGTGAGGTACGAGATCGATCGTGGCCCCGTCGTACGACAGGTCATCGAGGGCGTCCGCAAGGGTCCACGCATCCCGGTCGACGGCGTCCACCGCGTCGTCGACCACGTCCGGACCAGCGCGAGGCGTACCCGGCAGCTCGGCGGTGTCGGCGCTCCTCGTGGCCGTACGGTCCGCTGCCTCCGCCGGGGCGCCCGGTCCGGCACCACATCCGGCACCGGCGTCGACACCGGGTCCAGCGTTCGGTCCCGGACCCGGCGGCGTGTCGGTGACGCCGCGATCACCCGTTGCCGGGACCGCCCGGCTCCCAGGCACCGGCTGGACACCCTGGATGGCCGACAGGGCGACCATCAGCCAGCCCGAGTCGAGTTCGATCCGGACGTGGTCGGCACCGACGGCGATCAGCACGCCCCGGTGCGATCGGCCTGTCGTGGATCGCAGCACGACGCGGGCACGCGCCTCGGCCAGATCCCGGAGTGTGCCGACGAGCTGGGCCGAGTCGACTCGGGCCTCTCGGACCGTGCGGCGCGACCGACGCAGCAACCGGTCGGTGCGCAGTCGCATGACGTCGGACAGGTGGACGTCGGCAGGATCCGCTGGTGTCCGCGACGTGGAGGAACGCGTCATGCGCGCGCCCCCTGGTGCGGCGACGCCGAGGTGCGCGTCGCGCGTGCACGGCAGGACATGTGACGTCCGTCCAACAGATTCCCCCCGTGGTATCCGTCAGGCCCGACACGGTAGCCCTCGTGCCTGCGGGGTGTCGTCATTCCGGAGAGCAGCCTGTGGACAGCGCCCGACGGGCGCCGCACCCCATCTGTCCCGGGCCGTCCTGCCCGTCCTGCCCGTCCCGTCCTGCCCCGTCCTGCCCGTCCCGTCCTGCCCCATCCTGTCCACAGGGCCGCACCTCGACGAGCAGCGCGTGTCACACCCCTGTGCGAACATGTGTTCGAGCTGATCGAGGGTGC
>JBBDIX010000047.1:0-3957 GCA_040880235.1 Nitriliruptoraceae bacterium | reverse complement strand
GCGATTCGTGAGGGTGGCCGCACCGTTGGTGCAGGCCGCGTCACCAAGATCCTCGCCTAGGACCGATCCGCGCGTTCGACAGGTCACCGGCCGGACGCCCACGAACCCAGTTGGGCACCGGCCGGTGCCTCACGCGCCAGAGAAGAGACCGAGATGCCGAAGAGCCTGAACCGCCCCAAGGTCACCATGGCCTGCGTCGAGTGTCGGGAACGCAACTACATCACCACCAAGCATCGTGTGACCCAGCGTGAGCGCATCGAACTGCGCAAGTTCTGCCCGCGTTGTCGGAAGCACGAACTCCACCGCGAGACGCGCTGAGCGGTTCGAGTCGCCTGATGCCCCTCAACCGTGACCGGATCGGCGCGACGTACACGCCCTACGTGTACGAGGTGTCGCGCGAGAAGATCCGGGACTACGCGACGGCGCTCGGGGAGACCGATCCCCGCTACCACTCCGACGGTCCCGACGCCGTGGCACCTCCGACGTTCGCGGCGTGCTTCACCATCGTGAAGGGTGCCGAGGAGCTGCTCGGCGACCCCGAACTCGGCGCCCACCACGCGCTGGTGCACGGGTCGCAGTCGTTTCGTTTCGGCGACCGTCCACTTCGCCCCGGCGACGTGCTCGAGTGCACGCCGCGCATCGGCGACATCACGACGCGCGGGTCCAACGACTTCCTGACGGTCGAGGTCGACGCCCGGTTCCGGGACTCCGGCGAACTCGCCGTGCTCAGTCAGGAGGTCATCGTCTTTCTCGGTGACGCGCCGTCTGCGCCCGGGTCGACGGCGGGCGACGGCGCGTGAGCACCTCGACGATGGAGACCGGGACCGAGATCCCGACGGTGACGGCGACGGCCGATCGTGCGACGCTCGTGCGCTACGCCGGCGCGTCGGGGGACTTCAACCCGCTGCACCTCGACGAGGGCTTCGCTGCCGGGGTGAGCCCCACCGGTGGCATCATCGCGCACGGGATGCTCGCCATGGGACTGGCCTCCCGTGCGGTCACCGCGTTCGCCGGCGGCCCCGAACACGTGCTCGACGTGCAGGTGCGCTTTGCCCGGCCCTGGCCCGTCGACACCGCGACCACGTTCGGTGGGAAGGTCACCGGGATCGACGGGGACGTCGCCACCCTGTCGCTGTGGGGAGACAACGAGGATGGCACGCGGCTGCTGCGCGGTAGTGCGAAGGTTCGTTGCCAGCGGTTGTCGTGAGGTCCCACACCCCGATACGCTGAGCCGCAGGCTGCTCCCGTGGGGGCAGCGTTCCCGTGTCGGGGGTCGCAGGCGCCAGAGGCACCGGTGTCCACGGCCGAAGCCCCGGTTCGGACGGGAGTAGCTCAATTTGGCAGAGCACCGGTCTCCAAAACCGGCGGTTGGGGGTTCAAGTCCCTCCTCCCGTGCGAGTGGTCCACGGGCCTGCCCGTGGAACCGCTGATCACCACGCCGTCACCCGACGGCGACTGGAGTTGCACACGATGAGCCGTGAATCAGAGCGCCGCGCTGAGCGTGAGCAGCAGCGCACCAGCGGCCAGCGGAGTGCTGCAGAGGAACCCGCTGGTCACGGCAGGACGTCGATCGGCCAGTTCCTCCGCGAGGTCCGAAGCGAACTGAAGAAGGTCGCCTGGCCGAACCGACGCGAGGTTGCGTCGTACACGGTGGTCGTGCTCGTCACGACGTTCGTGCTCGTGCTGATCGTCTGGGGGATGGACGAAGTCATCCGTCGGGCCGTCATCAACACACTGGGGTGACCCGTGCCAGAAGAGACCATCACCAACAACGACCTCGATGACCTGCTGGGTATCGCGGGCGCCGACGACGCCTCGGACGCGCAGGATCCCGAGGCCGAGTCCGACGCGTCGACGCCCGACGACTCGACTGCCGAGACCGACGCGACGTCCGACGACGTGACCGATGCCGGGTCCGACGAGGCTGCGGCCGGCGCGCCGGTCGAGACCCCGGTGCGTCGGCCCCGCCCGCAGTCCCTCGAGGACGTCCGCGACCAGAAGGATCTCGCGCGACTCGCGGGTGACTGGTACGTCGTGCACACCTACGCCGGGTACGAACAGCGGGTCAAGGACAACCTCACCAACCGGGTGGAGGCGCTCGAGGCGGATGACCGCATCCATGAGATCGTCATCCCCACCGAGGAGGTGACGGAGTACAAGAAGGGCAAGAAGACCCTCTCGCAGAAGAAGTTCCTGCCCGGCTACGTCCTCGTGCGCATGGAGATGGACGACGAACTGTGGGGGGTCGTGCGACACACGCCGGCCGTCACCGGGTTCGTCGGATCACCGGGCACGAGGCCGGTACCGCTCCCGCTGCGTGAGGTCGCCTCGACCCTGAAGCTGCCCGCCGAGTACATCGAGGTGGTGGAGACCGACGAGGCCGTCGAGCAGAAGTCGACCCGCCACGTGGCAGAGACCGACCTCGAGGTCGGCGAGACGGTCCGCGTCACCAGCGGCCCGTTCGCGGACTTCACGGGGACGATCGCAGAGATGAACCTCGATCAGGCCAAGCTCAAGCTGCTCGTCAGCGTCTTCGGGCGCGAGACACCGCTCGAGCTGCCGTTCGACAACGTCGCCAAGCTGTAACCCGCGTCCTCGGACGCACACGCCGCACGCGCCACGACCGGCGCGCGGGGCACCACATCGATCGTGGGAGGCCACTCCGGGTGGCCGCTGGACCACGCGAGGAGAACGAAGGATGGCCAAGAAGGTCGTCGGATTCATCAAGTTGCAGATCCCGGCAGGTCAGGCGAACCCGGCTCCGCCGGTGGGTCCTGCGCTGGGTCAGCACTCGGTGAACATCATGGAGTTCTGCAAGGCCTTCAACGAGGCCACCCAGCCGATGCAGGGCGACATCGTCCCGGTGGAGATCTCGGTCTACGAGGATCGTTCCTTCACCTTCATCATGAAGACGCCGCCCGCAGCACAGCTGCTGCTCAAGGCGGCGGGTCTGTCGGGTGGGTCGGGGACTCCGCACACCGTCAAGGTCGGCAAGGTGACCCGGGACCAGGTGCGTGAGATCGCCGAGAAGAAGATGCCGGACCTGAACGCGAACGACGTCGACGCCGCGATGCGCATCATCGAGGGCACGGCACGTTCTATGGGGATCACCGTCGAGGCCTGACGCCCGACACGACGACCGTGGGAGACGGGTCTGACACCCGTCGTCGGTACCACGAGGAGAACGACGAATGGCGAAGCAGAGCAGGCGGTACCGCGAGGCCTTCGAGAAGATCGACGCCGAGCGGCTCTACCTCCCGAAGGCAGGATTCGAACTGCTCAAGGAGGTTGGCGCCACGAAGTACGACGCGACCGTGGAGTGTGTGTTCCGGCTCGGGGTCGACACCCGCAAGGCCGACCAGATGATCCGCGGGTCGGTGTCGCTGCCCCACGGTATCGGCAAGGAGATCCGGGTCGCGGTCGTTGCGGCCGGTGACCGGGCGACGGCTGCTCGCGAGGCGGGCGCCGATCACGTCGGCGACGACGACCTCATCGAGCAGCTCTCCGAGGGTTCGATCCTCGACGAGATCGACGCGGTCATCGCGACCCCGGACATGATGGGAAAGCTCGGCCGACTCGGCAAGGCCCTCGGGCCGCGCGGTCTGATGCCGAACCCGAAGTCGGGAACCGTCACGATGGACGTCGGCAAGGCCGTCACGGAGATCAAGTCGGGCCGCGTCGAGTTTCGCGCGGACCGCAACGGCAACGTCCACACGGTGCTGGGCAAGCTGTCGTTCACCGCGGAACAGCTCATCGAGAACTACGGGGCACTGCTCGACGAGATCGTGCGGCAGCGCCCCTCGTCGGCCAAGGGTCGCTACATCCTCACCGTTGCGGCGTCGACGTCGGCGAGCCCGGCCATCCGGCTCGACCCGTCGCGCACACGCGACCTGCTCGAGGTCGAGTCGGCCTGATCTGCGGGCCACCACTGGCCGTGATCGAGGGGCCCTGCGGCAG
>JBBDIX010000046.1:0-25483 GCA_040880235.1 Nitriliruptoraceae bacterium | reverse complement strand
CCGGCCGAAGCTGATCATCGCCGGCTGGTCGGCCTACCCGCGCCAGCTCGACTTCCCGGCGTTCCGGTCGATCGCCGACGAGGTGGGTGCGGTGCTGCTGTGCGACGCGGCGCACTTCATCGGGCTCGTGGCCGGCGGGGTGCACCCGTCGCCCGTCGAGTACTGCGACATCGTCACGTTCACCACCCACAAGACCCTGCGTGGTCCGCGCGGCGCGATCATCCTCACCAACGAGGAGTGGGCGACACCGATCGACAAGGCCGTCTTCCCGGGAACCCAGGGGGGACCGCTCGAACACGTCATCGCTGCCAAGGCCGTCGCGTTGAAGGAGGCGATGGATCCGTCGTTCGCCGACTACGCGCAGCGGATCCTCGACGGGGCACGGGCGCTCGCCGACGGGCTGGCCGAACATGGCTACCGGATCACGTCGGGCGGGACGGACACGCACCTGTTCCTCGCGGACGTCACGACGAAGGGCCTGACCGGCCGCGACGCCGAGGGCCGTTGCGATGCGGCCGGCATCGTGCTCAACAAGAACGCGATCCCCTTCGACGCCAACCCCCCAGCGGTCGCCTCCGGGATCCGCGCCGGCACCGCGTGCGTCGCCACCCAGGGCATGGGTCCCGACGAGATGACCCACGTCGCGGGGCTGATCGACCGGGCGCTGACCGGGACGGACGACGACGTCGCGGCCGTGCGCGGTGAGGTCACCGAACTCGTCGAGCGTTTCCCGGCCTATCCACGGAGCGACTGAGTGCTGGCACACCTTGCGGTTGCCGTCACGGCGGGGGTGGTCACCGCCGGGGCCACGCCGCTGGTCGTGCGGGTCGCCCGTCGATTCCGGGTGACCGACCATCCGGTCGAGCACCGCCCGGGGCCGGTCCGCCACGTGCCCACCCTCGGTGGGCTCGCGATGTTCGTCGGGTTCCTCGTGGCCATGGGCCTGGCGTGGTCGCTGCCGACGTTTCGACCGCTGTTCACGTCGACGTCCGAACCCCTGGCCCTGCTGGTGGGCGCGCTCGTCATCGTGGCGGTGGGCGTGGTCGACGACGTCGTGGAACTGCCACCCACCGTCAAGCTCGCCGGACAGATCCTCGCGGCGGCCGGGGTCGTCGTGCTCGGTGTCCAGATCGTGCACTTCTGGGTCCCCGGCGTGGAGATCATCGCGCTGTCGTCCGATCTGGGCTTCCCACTCACCGTGCTGGCGCTCGTGGCGATGATCAACGCGGTCAACCTCATCGACGGGCTGGACGGGCTCGCCGCCGGGGTGTCCGCGATCGCGGCGATCGCCTTCTTCGGGTTCACCATCCGCAGTCAGCCGTCCGGGCTCGCGGACTCGATCCCGACGTCGGCGACGCTCGTCGCCGCGATCGTCGCCGGTGTCGCGCTGGGCTTCCTGGTGCACAACTGGCACCCGGCGCGGATCTTCATGGGCGACACCGGATCGATGCTGCTGGGCCTGCTGCTCGGCGCGGCCGGCGTCTCGTACGTCGGCCGCACGACCGTGCCGTCCTCGGCCGACTTCTACGGCACCGTGCCGCTGGTGGTCCCGGCACTCGTGCTCGCGGTGCCGTTCCTCGACACCCTGTTCGCGGTGGTCCGGCGCCTGGTGATGCGTCGCCCGGTGGCCGTGGGTGACCGCGGGCACCTGCACCACCTGCTGCTGTCGGCCGGTCACACCCATCGCCGTGCCGTGCTGGTCCTGTACTACTGGTCGGCGGTGGTCGCGTTCGGGTCGGTCGGCCCGGCGTTCCTTCCCCTGTCCCGGCTGATTCCCTGGATCATCGGTAGCGTCGCCGTCGGGATCGTGGTGACCGGACTCGGTGCGCGCCCGGCCGGAACGCACCGTGCCGACGAGGACGCGTCGCGGTGGCGACCCACGGCCTGACGACGCGTCGCGGGCGTGCGCGCACCGGGGCGCCTTTGGCGGTCCCGGGTGGGTCCTGGTAGCGTTCCGTTCGCTCGACGCTTCGGGCACCCCGCGCCACGTCGCACGCCGACACTGCAGGGTGACCGGTACGCGTCCACGGGCAGCGCGACCAACCGGTACCGCGACCATCAGTTCGTTGACGAGGACGACCAACGTGCCCGCACGCACCGAGGCCACCGACCGCCCGGACGAGGCTGTCGCGTCGCGTCGTGGATGGTGGACCGGCGTGGACCAGGCGCACGCCATGGGCGTGGAACTCATGGCCGCGATCATGACCTGGGCCGCCATCGGCTGGTTCGCCGACCGGGCACTGGGCACCGGTCCCTGGCTGCTGGCCATCGGAGCGATCATCGGCAATGCCGCCGGCATCTACCTGGTGTGGCTGCGCAGCGCACGCATGGAACGCGCCGAGGCCAGGCTCGCCGAGCTCGCCACTGCCCGAGGAGTCGTCCGTGCGCAGTGACGACCTCCACACGACGACCACTCGGCTCGTCCGCGGCACGTTCGCGACCCTGGCCGTGACCGGAGTCGTCGCCGTCAGCGTGTCTGCCCTGATCGTCGGGCGACCCGGTGTCCTGGGCGCGCTCGTGGGACTCGGTCTGGTCGGACTGCTGTTCGGCGGATCGGCGGCGCTTCTGGCGCTCGTCGTGCGTCGCAGCCCTACCCATGCCGCCGGCATGCTCGCCGTGGGGGCGTTCGTTCGCCTCGCGGCGTACGCCGTCGTGCTCGCCACACTGTCCGGGGTCGGCTGGATCGACCCGCAGGTGCTCGCCGTGACGACGGGTGCCGCCGTCACGGTCACCCTGGCCTATGAACTGCACGCACTCTCTCGGATGCCGCGGCTGTTCTGGATCGACGACGTCATCGGGCAGCGGCCCGTCCCATCCGCCACACGGAGCTGATC
Organism: Nitriliruptoraceae bacterium; assembly: GCA_040880235.1. Lineage (GTDB taxonomy): Bacteria > Actinomycetota > Nitriliruptoria > Nitriliruptorales > Nitriliruptoraceae > JBBDIX01. The sequence goes on along the minus strand of JBBDIX010000046.1, from coordinate 22,649 downwards.
GCTGTGACCATCATCGCTGCCGCCGAATGGGGCGGGGAGTTCGACGGTGTCCTCGACGACATCAACACGCTGTTCGACTTCCCGGACATCTGGGAACTGAGCGTCGCGGGCGTCGACCTGGGGATCAACCGGACCATCCTGATCGCCTGGTTCATGACCCTGCTGTGCGCGATGGTCTTCCTGTTCGCCTTCCGCAGTGCGAGCGTCGTGCCGTCGAAGATCCAGAGCATCGGCGAGATCGCCATCGACTTCGTGCGGCAGATCGCGATGGACATCATCGGGCCGAAGGGCGCGAAGTTCGTACCCCTGCTGACGACCTTCTTCGTGTTCGTGCTGTTCATGAACGTCGCGAAGATCACGCCGTTCCTGATGTTGCCGCCGACGTCACGTGCGGCGTTCCCGCTGTTCCTGGCCGGGATCGCGTGGCTCGTGTACATCGGTGTGGGCATCCGGGAACAGGGATTCGTGCACTACTTCAGGGAGCTTGCGTTCCCCCCGGGCGTGCCCAAGGTCCTGTACGTGATCCTGACCCCGATCGAGCTGATCTCCAACCTCGTGCTGCGGCCGTTCACCCTCGCGGTGCGGTTGTTCGCGAACATGGTGGCCGGCCACATCCTCGTCGTGATCACGCTCGTCACCGCGCACGTGTTCCTGCCGTCCTGGCCGTTTGGCACCCCTCTGGGGGCGTTCGCGGTGCTCATCGGTCCGCTGGTGTTCGGCTTCGAGCTGCTCATCATCGGCCTGCAGGCGTACATCTTCACCATGCTCACTGCCGTCTACATCAGTTCTTCGGTGGAACCGGCGCACTGACCCACACGACCTGGAAGACCACGGCGACACGAGTCGCCTCAAGGAGGAATGAGATGGACAACCTCGGCAACGGGCTCGTCTTCGGACTCGCGACACTGGGTCCGGGCATCGGGCTGGGCATCCTGATCGGCAAGGCGATCGAGTCCATGGCACGTCAGCCGGAGGCCGCTGGCCAGGTCCGGACGACGATGTTCATCGGCATCGCCGTCGTGGAGGCCCTGGCGCTGCTCGGCTTCGTGCTCGCCTTCGCGATCTAGGAGTCACCATGACCGTCCTACTGGCTGCGACCGGAGACGGCATCCAGCTCTTCCCGGACACGTCGGAGCTCATCTGGGGCCTCGTCGCGTTCTCGCTGCTGATGCTGTTCATGGCGAAGTTCGTGTTCCCGAAGGCCAACGCCGCGCTCGAGGAGCGCAGTCAGGCCATCCAGGGGAAGATGGAGCAGGCCGACGCAAAGCTCAACGAGGCCGAGGATGCGCGGCGCCAGTTCGAGGCGTCGATCGCCGACGCCCGTGGCGAGGCGAACCGGATCGTGGAGGAGGCCAAGCAGGCCGCCGAACGCGTCCGGGCCGACGTCGTCGCGAAGGCGGAGGCCGAGGCGTCCGTCATCGTCGAGCGTGCGCGTGCCGAGGTCTCGTCCGAACGTGACCGCGTGCTACAGGAACTGCGCGGACAGGTCGGGCAGATCTCCGTCCAGCTCGCATCGCGGATCGTCGAACGCGAGCTCGACGCGTCCACCCACGAGGGCCTGGTCGACGAGTACATCCAGCGGCTGTCCGGGAAGAACTGACCCGGCCGTGCCCTCACACCGACAGCGAGACACACGATGACGACTGATCACCACAGCGCGTACGCGCAGGCCGTGGTCATGCTCGCCGGCGCAGAGAACGCACTGGACACGGTCGAGGACGAACTGCTCACCGTGGCCCGCGCGATCGATGCGAACGACGAGCTGCGACAGCGGCTGACCGACGCCAACCTGCCGGTCGCCAACCGTCTGGCGTTCGTGGAGTCCGAGGTCCTGAAGGTCGCGCACCGCGCGACCCGAGCCGTGCTCGCGCTGCTGATCGCCGCAGACCGTGCAGGCGACCTCACCGCGATCGCCGACGAGGTGGCCCGACGGGCCGCAGAGTCGCGGGACTCGGAGCTGGCCGAGGTCCGCGTCGCCGTCGAGCTCGACGAGGGTCGCCGCGCCGCACTCACGGCGGCACTCGAACAGGCCACGGGCCGTCGTCTCGACGTGAAGGTCATCGTCGACGAGTCCGTCGTCGGTGGGGTGCGTGCCCGCATCGGTGACACCGTCATCGATGGATCGGTGCTGCGGCGACTCGACGACCTTCGCACGCGAGCCGGTACGTGACCGTCCGCTGCCCCGCAGCGCATCTCCTCATGAGGAAGACACAGACATGGCAGATCTGACGATCCGGTCCGAGGACGTCGCCGACGCCCTCCAGCGGATGCTCGAGGGTTACGAGCCCGACCTCGCCGCTGAGCAGGTCGGTCGCGTGCTCACCACCGGTGACGGCATCGCGACCATCTCCGGCCTGCCGGGGACGCTCGCCAACGAGCTCCTCGACTTCGGCGACGGCGTGTTCGGCATGGCGATGAACCTCGACGAGCACGAGATCGGTGCCGCGGTGTTCTCCGACGCGGCGACGATCCAGGAGGGCCAGACGGTCCGCCGTACCGAACGGGTGCTGTCCGTGCCCGTCGGTGACGCGATGCTCGGTCGGGTCGTCGACCCGCTCGGCCGCCCGATCGACGGCAAGGGCCCGCTGGACCAGGCGCGCATCGACGGGGAGCGCGCGCTCGAGGTGCAGGCGCCCGGCGTCGTCGAGCGCCAGCCGGTGAGCGAGCCGATGCAGACCGGCATCAAGGTCATCGACGTCATGACGCCCATCGGTCGTGGTCAGCGTGAGCTGATCATCGGCGACCGTCAGACGGGCAAGACGGCGATCGCGATCGACACGATCATCAACCAGAAGGCGTTGTGGGGCACCGACGAGGCCGTCCGGTGCATCTACGTCGGCATCGGGCAGAAGGGGTCGACGATCGCCCAGGTCGTCGCCACGCTCGAGAAGCACGGGGCCATGGAGTACACGACCGTGGTGTCGGCGCCGGCGTCGGCGCCCGCGCCGTTCCAGTACATCGCGCCGTATGCGGGTGCCGCCATCGGGGCGAACTGGATGTACAGGGGCGAGCACTCCCTGATCATCTACGACGACCTGTCGAAGCAGGCCGACGCGTACCGCCAGCTGTCGCTGCTGCTGCGGCGTCCTCCGGGTCGCGAGGCCTACCCGGGTGACGTCTTCTACCTCCACAGTCGCCTGCTGGAGCGTGCGGCCAAGCTCTCCGACGAACTCGGCGGCGGCTCGATGACGGCGCTGCCGATCGTGGAGACCAAGGCCAACGACGTCTCGGCCTACATCCCGACCAACGTGATCTCCATCACCGACGGTCAGATCTTCCTGGAGACCGACCTGTTCTACCAGGGCGTGCGCCCGGCCATGAACGCCGGCATCTCCGTGTCGCGAGTCGGTGGGTCCGCCCAGCGTCCGGCCATGAAGTCGGTGTCCGGAACGGTGCGCCTGGAACTCGCCCAGTACCGCGAGCTCGAGGCGTTCGCGCAGTTCGGTTCCGACCTCGACAAGGCCTCCCAGCAGCAGATCGCCCGTGGTCAGCGCGTCGTGGAGATCCTCAAGCAGGCCGAGAACCGCCCGCTGTCGGTCCAGCTGCAGGTCGCCTCGGTCGTGGCCGTCACCTCGGGGGTCCTCGACGAGGTCCCGCTGGGTGACGTCCGCCGGTTCGAGAGCGAACTGCACCAGTACCTGACCGATCGCCACGGCGACGTGCTCGACCGCCTCGCGCGGGAGAAGTACGTGGACGACCTGAAGGCCGCGCTCGAGCAGGCGATCCGTGACTTCGCCCAGTCCTTCGTCGCGACGGAGGTCGTCGAGGTCGAGGAGACCAACGAGGGCTGGGACGCCATGGCGTCCAGCAGCGAGTCGGTGGAGTGACCTGCCGATGACGTCGTTGATCACCACGGTGACGCAAGGAGGCCCGGATGGCTGGTAGCGGCCAGATCCGGCAGTTGAAGCGACGGATCCGATCCGTCCAGAGCACGCAGAAGATCACGCGTGCGATGGAGATGATCGCCGCGTCGCGGATCCTGCGTGCCCAGGCGCGGGTGCGTGCTGCGCGTCCGTACGCGGAACAGATCCACGAGGTCATCAAGGGCCTCGCGGTCTCCAACGAGATCCGCCAGCACCCTCTGCTCGTCGAACGTGAGGTGCGCACCACCGCGGTCATCGTCAACACGTCCGACCGTGGGCTGGCCGGCGCGTACAACGCCAACGTGTTGAAGATCGCGGAGCGCACCATCCGGCAGGAGGAGGAGGCCGGGCGCACCGTCGAGCTGTACGTCATCGGTCGCAAGGGTGCGGGCTACTTCGCGTACCGGGGCCGCCGGGCCAACCGTGTGTGGGAGGGCGTGTCGGACGCGCCAGCCATCGACGACGCCTCGCTCATCGCGGAGACCGTGATGTCGAGGTACGCCAGTGCAGAGATCGATCGCGTGTGGCTCGTGTACACCGACTTCAGGTCGTCGCTGACCCAGTCGCCCGTGCGCATGGAGCTGCTGCCGGTCAAGCCCGAGGAGTTCGAGGGAGGCGCAGAGATCGCCCCCGAGTTCATCTTCGAACCGTCACAGCCCGAACTGCTCGAACGCCTCATTCCGCGCTATGTCGAGGCCAAGGTGCTGCACGGCCTGCTCGAGTCCTCGGCATCGGAGCATGCGGCGCGCCAACGTGCGATGAAGTCCGCGACGGACAACGCCAGGGAGGTCGCGGCGTCCCTGTCCCGCGTGATGAACCAGGCCCGCCAGGAACAGATCACCACCGAGATCTCCGAGATCGTCGGTGGCGCCGAGGCACTCGGCGACTGACCGTCACAACCGACGCATCCGTGATGTGCCTCTTCGGCACGCGAGAGAAGGAAGCACCAGATGTCCACGCAGACCGTGGCAGGAGACCAGGACACCGCGAGGTCCGCGGATGGTCGCATCGTCCGCGTCATCGGGCCGGTCGTCGACGTCGAGTTCCCTCCGGGCGACATTCCGGAGATCAACAGCGCGTTGACCTTCGAGCGTGACGTGCAGGGGGCAACCTCGACGGTCACCGCCGAGGTCGCCCAGCACCTGGGCGACGGGCGCGTGCGTGCCGTGTGCATGCAGCCGACCGACGGGGTGGTTCGTGGCGCGACCGTCCGGGACACCGGGTCGCCGATCACGGTGCCGGTGGGCAACGGGGTGCTCGGGCACATCTACAACGTGCTGGGTCAGCCGCTCGACGTGGACGAGAGCGAGATCAGCCCCGACACCCGGTGGCCGATCCACCGTGACCCGCCGCCGTTCGACGAGCTCGAGCCCCAGGCGAAGATGTTCGAGACCGGCATCAAGGTCATCGACCTGATCGAGCCCTACGTGCAGGGCGGCAAGATCGGGATGTTCGGTGGTGCCGGCGTGGGCAAGACGGTCGTCATCCAGGAGATGATCAACCGGGTCGCCCAGCAGCACGGTGGTGTGTCGGTCTTCGCGGGCGTCGGTGAACGCACCCGTGAGGGCAACGACCTCATGCTGGAGATGGAGGAGTCCGGCGTCCTCGAGAAGGCGGCGCTGGTCTTCGGTCAGATGGACGAGCCGCCCGGGGTGCGCCTGCGTGTCGCCCTGTCGGCCCTGACCATGGCCGAGTACTTCCGCGACGAGATGCACCAGGACGTGCTGCTCTTCGTCGACAACGTGTTCCGGTTCGTGCAGGCCGGGTCCGAGGTGTCGACCCTGCTCGGCCGCATGCCGTCGGCCGTGGGGTACCAGCCGACGCTCGCCAACGAGATGGGTCAGCTCCAGGAGCGGATCACCTCGACGAAGGGCCGGTCGATCACCTCGCTGCAGGCCGTGTACGTGCCTGCCGACGACATCACCGACCCGGCGCCGCACACGACGTTCGCTCACCTCGACGCCCAGACCGTGCTGTCGCGTGACATCGCGGCGCTCGGGATCTACCCGGCCGTCGACCCCCTCGACTCGACGTCGCGGATCCTCGACCCGACGATCGTCGGGCAGGAGCACTACGACGTCGCCACCGGGGTGCAGCAGGTCCTGCAGCGCTACAAGGACCTGCAGGACATCATCGCCATCCTCGGCATCGACGAACTGTCCGAGGACGACAAGGTCACCGTTGCCCGGGCCCGCAAGGCACAGCGTTTCTTCAGCCAGAACTTCTACGTCGCCGAGCAGTTCACGGGCAACCCGGGCGTGTACGTGTCCGTGTCCGAGACCATCGAGGGCTTCCGTGCCCTGATCGACGGGGACCTCGACGAGGTGCCGGAGCAGGCGTTCCTCTACGCCGGCAACGTCGACGACGTCCACCGGCGCGCCAGCGAGATGGCGGCCTGACGCCACGTCGACGGACGTGAGGAGCAGCGATGTCCACCACCACGATGCATCTCGAGGTCGTGTCCGCGGAGCAGCACGTGCTCAGCGCGGACATCACCGAGCTGTACGCACGGTCGGTCGAGGGTGAGATCGGGATCCTTCCCGGGCACCAGCCTGCCGTCATCGCCCTCGACGTGGGATCGGTGAGGGTCGTCGGTGCCGACGGGAGCCGCTGGGCCGTCGCGGTGCACCGTGGGGTGCTGTACGTGGACAAGGACCATCGCGCGATCGTGCTCGCCGACGTCGCCGAACTGTCGGACGAGATCGACGTGGAACGGGCACGCACCCGTCGTGACGCGGTCGCCCGGGAGCTCGAGGCCGACCCGACCGACACCGCCCTGCAGGTCTCGCTGCGCAAGCAGCAGCTGCGGCTCGACGTGGCCGGCTCCGGCGCGCACGGAGACACCCGGGGTTGACCCGAGGCCGGCCCGGGGGCGATCCGGATCGCCACGCTCGTCACCTCGCGGGCACGGGCCGGACGGACGATCTGCCGCCGGGTTGGCCGTACGTCCGGGGGTACGCTCGACGGGATGTCCTCCGACACGACGCATGACGTCTTCCGGGTGCGGGGCGGTGCGCCGCTTCGCGGTCAGGTCACGCTCAGAGGCGCCAAGAACTCTGCGCTGAAGCTGATGGCGGCGTCCCTGCTGACGGCCGAGACCGTCCACCTCGACGCCGTTCCCAGGATCGCCGACGTGCCGGTCATGGCAGACGTGCTCACCGGACTCGGCGCCTCCGTGACCTCCGATCCGACGGCGGGTGCCTGCACACTGCAGTCTCCGGATCCGGCCTGGCACGCGCCCCCCGATGCCGTGCGACGCATCCGTGCGTCGATTGCCTGCCTCGGCCCACTGGTTGCCCGGACGGGGCGAGCGCGACTCGCGCTGCCGGGTGGCGACCGCATCGGGACGCGCACCATCGACCTGCACCTGCGCGGGCTCGAGGCGATGGGCGCGACGACGTCCATGGTCGACGGTGAGGTCGACGTCATCGCCACCGGGCTGCACGGGGCCGACATCACCCTCGACTTCCCCTCGGTGGGGGCCACCGAGAACCTGGTGATGGCCGCGACGCTCGCCGACGGCACCACCGTCATCGACAACGCGGCTCGCGAGCCGGAGATCCAGGACCTGTGCAACATGCTGGTCGCGATGGGCGCGGCCATCGAGGACATCGGTTCCCCGACGATCCGTGTGCACGGCGTGTCACACCTGGGTGGTGTGCGGTGGACGACGTGCCCCGACCGCATCGAGGCCGGTACGTACGCCATCGCCGCTGCGGCAACCCGCGGCGACGTGCGGATCGAAGGCGTGCGACCGGACCACCTGACCCTGCCGCTCATCAAGCTGCGTGCGGCGGGCGTGGTCGTGGAGGAGGGGGACACCTGGCTGCGCGTCAAGGCCGACGGACTCCGCGCCGTGGACGTCGTCACGCTGCCGTACCCGGGATTCCCGACCGACCTCCAGTCCCAGCTCATGGTGCTGCTCACCCAGGCGGACGGCACCAGCCGCTGCACGGAGAACGTGTTCGAGTCCCGGTTCGCGTTCGTCGACGAGCTCGCCGCGACGGGCTCCGACATCCGCATCGACGGCCACCACGCCCTCATCCACGGGGTGACCCGACTGCACGGCGCGCGGATGCGCAGCCTCGACGTGCGGGCCGGCGCCGCAGCGACCATCGCGGGCCTGGTCGCCTCGGGGGAGACGATCGTCACCGACGTGGCGCACGTCGATCGGGGATACGCCGACTTCGTGCCCAGGCTCCGGTCACTCGGCGCCGGCATCGAACGCGTCGACGGGCGGCTGCTGGACGCGTGAGACGCTCCGTGATGCACCGAGTCGTCCTGTCGGCACTGGTCGTCGTCCTGCTGGCGACGACCAGCGTCGGCGTGGCCGCCGCCGTCGACGGGACCGATCCGGCCGAGCCAACCGATCCGGCCGATCCGGCCGAACCGGACGCGCAGGTCGAACCGATCGTGCACCAGGTCGACGGGACGCTGCGATTCGTCGTGGACGATCCCGCGGTGCTGCGGTTCGCCGGACGCCACTTCTACGACACCCTCGAACTCGCGTCGCCGACGCTGCTCGTCAACGAACTGTCGATGGACGACTACATCGCAGGCATCGCCGAGATGCCCACCCGATGGCCGATGGAGGCCCTCAAGGCCCAGGCGGTTGCTGCACGCACGTACGCGTGGCGGTCGATGCGCCGGGGCAGCTGGCCCGGCTACGACATCTGTGCGACCGTCGCCTGTCAGGTGTTCAACGGCGCGGACGTCGTCATCGATCGTCCCACGGGTTCGCGCTGGCGGCAGGCCGTCGACGAGACCGCCGGGCAGGTGCTGGTCGACGGCGAGGGGGAGCCGATCCTCGCGCGCTACTTCTCCACCTCCGGTGGGCGGACCTACGCCAACGAGGACGTCTTCCCGGGGGATGGGACGTTCGACTACCTGCAGCGCATCGAGGACCCGTACGACGAGACGTCGCCGCTGCATCGGTGGACCGTCATCTTCACCCGGGAGCAGTTCGACGAGCTCCTGTCCCGGGGCGACACCCTGTCGGCGGTCTCGCCGATGGTCGCCGTCGAACGGGTCGGGGAACCCGACGATCCCAACGGTGAGGTCCGGGTCACCGGCGCCAACGGCCGAACCGTGGACGTTGGCGCGACGGCGTTCCGACGGTTCGTCTCGCAGGTCGCCGCCTCGCTGTTCCCGGACGAGCATCCCGGTGCGACCGACGACGGCGAGGGCACGCTGCCCACGGCACTGCCCTCGTCCCGCTACGACTTCGAGGTCACCGACGACGCGGTCACGATCGCCGGCCAGGGGTGGGGTCACGGTGTGGGCATGGGCCAGTTCGGGGCGATGGGCCGCGCGGAGTCCGGGCACGACCACCTCGAGATCCTCGCGGCCTACTACGGGGGACTGGAGCCCGTCGTGCCCGCCAACCTGCCGGATCGCATCCGTGTCGGCATGTCCACGTCGGTGCCCGCAGAGCTGTCCGCGACCCACCGGTTCGCCATCCATGTCGACGGCGACGTGCTCGTGGGCGACGCGCTGGGCACGTGGGACGTCGAGCGCGAGGACGACGGGTGGCGGCTGACGGCACCGGAGGGCCACGGCCAACCCCTGCAGCTGTCTCCCACCGTCGCTGCGCCCGGGGTGCCGGCCATGCGAGACGCCGCGACGGTGCAGGTCGAGGTGAACAAGCCGGTGGTCCTCACCCTGACGGTCATGACCGCGGACGGCGACCCCGTGGCGAGCCGCGAGATCGGGGTCGTCGAGGCGGGTGTCCACGCGCACACCTGGCGGTTCGATCGTCCCGACGGCGGTCCGGTCGACGCCGGCACGTACCTCGTGGTGCTCGAGGGCGAGGATCACACCGGGGAGGTGGCGGGCACCCCGCTCGCGGTCGAGGTTCCCGAACCACCGCCACCGCCACCGCCACCGCCACTGGCGTCCGAGGACGGACCGGCGACGGGAGTGGTCCAGCCCTCCGCGTTCGGATGGGCGCTGGTCGCCGGGGCCATCGGACTGGTACTACTCCTGGGATCCCTGCTGTGGCGAAGGCGACGATGACCTCCACCCAACCCCCACCCCCGCGCGGCCGTCCGGTCCGACCGGCCGACGCCGGTCCGGCCCCGGACGCGCCCGTCGGCCGGGCAGGTGGACGGACGTCGCCGGTGAGCCTGCTCGACGCAGGGATGGCGATCACTGCCTACTTCGTGGGTCAGCTCACCGTCGGGGTGTTCGTCGGGGTCGGGTCCCAGGTGGCCGGCCGGGAACTGTCCGACACGGGCTGGATGATCCTCGCACTCGTGGCGACGACCGGTGGTCTGCTGTTCGCCCTCGGGTGGCTGCGACTGCGAGGACGACTGACCGCCCACCTGTGGGGCCCCGAGCCCGGCGGAGCACGTGCCGTGATGCTGGGCCTCGTGTTCGGGGTTCTCGGCACGCTGCTGACCTACCTGCTCAACGGGGCCGTCGGGTTCATCACGGAGATCGATGGCGGCGTGGAACAGCAGGTCGTGCAGGACGCGATGTCGGGTGGGACGTCGCTGCTGCTGGCCGTGATCGTGGCCGTCGTCCTCGCCCCGATCGCCGAGGAACTGCTGTTCCGAGGCCTGCTGTTTCCTGCCCTGCGGCGTTGGATCGGCCTGTGGCCGGCGGCTGTGCTGTCCTCCGTGGCGTTCACGGTCGTCCACGTGGAGATCGTGCTCAGCCAGCCGCTGGCGCTCGTGGGCCTGTTCGCGTTCGGGATCCTGCTGGCCTGGACCCACCATCGGTTCGGCAACCTGCTGGTTCCGATCATCGCCCACGCGATGTTCAACTCGCTGTCGCTCACCCTGGTGCTGGCGCTCGACCGCCTCGGCATCGTGGTGGGCTGACGCGCGCCTCCGTTCTCGCGACAAGGACCGGTTCGTGAAGGCACTCGTCAAGACCGCCCCCGGCCCGGGGCTCGAACTCGTCGACGTGGACGAGCCCGACATCGGGATCAACGACGTGCTCGTGCGGGTGACGACGACAGGGATCTGCGGGACGGACCTGCACATCGCGTCGTGGGACGACTGGGCCCAGCAGGCCGTGACGCCGCCGCTGGTGATCGGACACGAGTTCGTGGGCCACGTCGTCGCAGTCGGCAGCAACGTGGCCGACTTCGCCCCCGGTGACCGGGTGTCCGGGGAGGGCCACCTCGTGTGTGGGCGCTGCCGCAACTGCATGGCGGGTCGCCGCCACCTGTGCGCCGCGACCGACAGCGTCGGGGTGACCCGTCAGGGAGCGTTCGCCGAGTACATCAGCCTGCCGATGACCAACCTGTGGCACCACGCATCCGACATCCCCGACGAGGTCGCGGCGATCTTCGACCCTTTGGGCAATGCGGTGCACGCGGCCATGGCGTTTCCGGTGCTCGGCGAGGACGTGCTCGTGACGGGTGCGGGCCCCATCGGACAGATGGCCGCCGCAGTGGTGCGCCACGCCGGTGCTCGGCACGTCGTCGTCACCGACGTGAACCCGGCTCGGCTCGAACAGGCACGACGGCTCGGCGCGAGCCGTGCGGTCGACGTGACGAGCGAACGCCTCCGCGACGTCCAGCGCGAACTCGGCATGACCGAGGGGTTCGACATCGCGCTGGAGATGTCGGGGCAGGCGTCTGCGATGCGCGAGATCCTCGACAACCTGTCGCACGGTGGCCGGGTGGCGATGCTGGGCATCCCGACCGAGGACTTCGCCGTCGACTGGCGCACGGTCGTGTTCAACATGCTCACGATCCGGGGCATCTTCGGACGCCAGATGTACGAGACCTGGTACTGGATGACCGTGATGATCCAGTCCGGGCTCGACGTCTCCGGGGTCATCACGGACCGGTTCTCGCACCGAGACCATGCCGAGGCCTTCGAGGTGGCCGCCAGCGGGCGCGCCGGAAAGGTGCTGCTGGACTGGACCGACGTCTGATCCGTCGAGGTGCGTGGCCGTGCCGCGGTGGTCGGTCGTGGTGACCCCGTAGGCTGCCGAGGGCCCTGCGGAGGTGAGCACACGTGACCATCGAGATCGCGCGCGTCGGCGTCGTCGGCTGTGGGACGATGGGTGCGGGCATCGCCGAACTCGTGGCCCGCAACGGGGTCGACGTGCGCTTCGTAGAGACCGACGAGGCGGCCCTCGACCGGGGATGGGCGCGCATCCGTGCCTCGCTGGACCGGGGCGTCGAACGGGGGCGCCTCGACGCCGCGCAGCGAGAGGCCGTCGAGCAGCGCATCCAGGGTTCGACGGTGTGGTCGACCCTCTCGGACTGTGACCTGATCGTCGAGGCCGTCCCGGAGACACTGGCGGCCAAGCAGGAGGTCTTCCGCCGCATGGACAGGGTCGCGCGCGCGGACGCCATCCTCGCGACGAACACGTCGTCACTGCCGGTCATGGACATCGCGGTCCACTCGAGTCGCCCCAACCGGGTCGTGGGCTTCCACTTCTTCAATCCGGCTCCCGTCATGCCGCTGGTGGAACTGGTGCGAACGGTGATCGCGGACGACGCCGTCGTCGAGGCAGCGCGCCAGTTCGCCGAACGCGTCGGCAAGGTCGCGGTGGTCGTCGGGGACCGGCGGGGCTTCATCGCCAACCAGCTCCTGTTCCCCTACCTCAACCAGGCGGTGTGGATGGTCGAGGGTGGGTATGCCACCAAGGAGGACGTCGACACGGCCATGCGACTCGGTGCCGGCCTGCCCATGGGCCCGATCGCGCTCACCGACATGGTCGGGATCGACACGTTCCACGGCATCATGGATGCGATCCACGAGGAGGTTGGCGACACCCGGTTCGCACCCCGTCCGATCCTGTCCCAGCTCGCGCGGGCCGAGTTCACCGGACGCAAGGCCGGACGAGGCTTCTACACCTACGAGGCGCCCGGGTCGTCCAGGGTCGTCGCCGACGACGAGGTCCGTCCGGGACCCGACCCGTCGACCATCGCGTCGTGGACGCGGATCGGGGTAATGGGCACGGGTGAGGTGGCGACCGGGCTCGTCGAGGCCTGCGCTCGTGCCGGCTTCGAGGTCAACGTCGTCGGGCGTACCCGCGAGGAGGCCGAGCGGTGTGCGGCACAGGCTTCACTGGCCATGCAGCGGATGGTGAACCGATCCCTGCTGACCACGGACGAGATGATCGTCGCGCTCGGACGCATCCGACCGACGATCGCCATCGAGGACGTCGAGGGCTGCGACCTGGTGGTGGACGCCGGGGAGGACCTGGATGCCGCCGCGCGCGTGGCCACCTTCGCGTCACTCGGTGAACGGCTGCCCGCCGGGACCCTGCTCGCGACCACCAGCGCATCGGTCCCGGTCATCGACTGCGCGATGGCCTCGGGTCGCCCCGAGCTCGTGGTGGGCCTGCACCTGTTCACGCCCTCGTCGGTGATGCGACTCGTCGAGATCGTCACCACCGTGCGGGTCGACGACGCCGTGGTGGAGCAGGCACGCGCCTTCGTCGAACGCATCGACCGGGTCGGTGTCCTGTGCGGGGACCGGGCCGGGCTGATCGTCAACACCCTGCTGTTCCCGTACCTGAACGACGCGGTCAAGCTGCTCGAGTCGCACTACGCGACGGCCGAACAGATCGACACGACCATGCGGCTCGGCTGCGGCTATCCGCAGGGGCCGTTCGAGCTGCTCGACACGATCGGCCTCGACGTCGCGCTGACGATCATCGAACGTCTGTGCGACGAGTACCGCCAGAATTCACACGAGCCGGCACCGCTGCTTCGACACCTCGTGGAGATGGGATTCCTCGGCCACAAGTCCGGCCGGGGGTTCTACGTGTACGACTGACGACCTCCGGATGGCACGTTGACATGGTCGAGCCCGTGGAACAGCTCGATGGGCACACGGTCCGGCTCGTTCCCGCGTTTCGCGCGCACTCGACGTACGTGTGCCCCGAGTGCGGCAACGCGATCGGGGTGGGCGAGGGCCACGTCGTGGTCTGGCCCGACGAGCGTGTCGATGATCGGCGCCACTGGCACCGCCACTGCTGGCGCGTGGCGGCACGTCGGGGCCGGATAGCCTGAGCTGCGCCCGACCAGCGGAGGTCAGTGTGGCAGGCCCAGGACGGTCCGGTTCGTTCGAGCGTCGATCGGCCCGGAGTCGAACCGTGGTGATCGTGATGGTGGTGCTGATGGCGCTGTCACTGATCGCGGTACCGCTGACGCAGCTGTTCGCCTCCCTCTGAACGTCCCTGATCCTCTGTCGTCCGCCGAACCAGGAATCCTCGTGTCCACTGCGTACAACAGCCAGCCGCCCCTGTCGATCGACACCTCGGTGTCGTACTCCGCGACGATCCACACCAACCGGGGCGACATCGCGGTCGACCTGTTCGCCGACGAGGCGCCGGTCACCGTCAACAACTTCGTGTTCCTGGCGCAGGAGGGCTTCTACGACGGGGTCGTCTTCCACCGGGTCATCGAGAACTTCATGATCCAGGGGGGTGACCCGACCGGAACCGGCCGCGGCGGTCCCGGCTACACGTTCCGCGACGAGCTCGACGCGTCTGCGAAGCGCGGCTACCCGGCCGGGACACTCGCCATGGCGAACGCCGGGCCGAACACGAACGGATCCCAGTTCTTCATCGTCCATCGCGACGCAGGTCTGCCGCCGGCATACGCCGTGTTCGGCATGACCACCGAGGGCGGGTCGGTCGTCGACGACATCGCCACGACGGCCACGGGGGCCAACGACCGTCCCGTCGAGGACGTCGTCATCTCCACCATCGAGATCACCGAGGCGTGACCACGATGCGGGTCGGGCTCGATCCGCGCGTCCGCAGGTCCTGCAGGGCCGTGCCGACGTCGTCGAGTCCGATCCGAGCGGTCACGGAACCCGACAGGTCCAGCCGACCGTCGGCCACGAGATCGAACAGTTCCCCGACGTCCTGCGGGGTGCTTCCGCTCGACCCGACGATCTCGAGCTCGTCGTCGATGACGTGAGCGCCCCCGAGCCCGCTCGTCGGTGTCGCGACGGTGCCGACGAGGACCAGTCGGCCCCCGCGGTGCAGTGAGGCGATCGCGTCGCCCACGGCCTGGGCCGTGCCCGCCATCTCGAGGGCCCGGTCGACGCCACCGGACGTGACGTCACGCACGCGTCGGGCCACCTCTCCCTCGCGGGCGTCGACGACCTCGTCGGCCCCGAGTGCTCGCGCACGTTGGAGGTTGTTCCGGTCGACGTCGATCGCGACGACCCGCGCGCCGGCGAGCACGGCGAGCTGCACGGCGTGCAGGCCGACGCCACCGACGCCGTGGACCGCGATCACCACGTCCTCGCCGATCCCCGCCCGCTTGAGGGCGTGCCAGGCGACGGCAGCGGCGTGCGTGGTGACCGCGGCCTGTGCCAGGTCCATCTCGACGGGGACGGGCACGAGCATCTCCGGAGCGACCGCGACCTGTTCGGCGAGGCCCCCGTCGACGTCGAAGCCGAGGCGTTGCCGGGTCGCACACAGGTTGGGTCGCCCGGAACGGCAGTGACCGCAGATTCCACAGGACCGTCGGGGCACGATCGCCACGCGGTCACCCGGCTGCCAGTCGTCGACCCGGGACCCGAGCTGCGCGACCACCCCCGAGGCCTCGTGTCCGAGTGTCCGCGGAAGGGCGACGTCGGGTCGACCGTCGAGCAGGTGGAGGTCCTCGCCACACAGCCCACACGCGTGGACGTCGACCACGACGAGATCGTCACCCGGCGCGGGCGGTCCGACGTCGTCGATCCGGAGCCGTTCGTCCGGCGGGCCGTCCACACGGTGCAGGCGCAGCGCGCGCATCGTCGCCTCCTCGGCGTGATCAGCCGGGGAGGTGTCCGCCGCGGCCCTCGTCGTCGGATGGTCCGGTGCCGGCCGGTCCCTCGTCGGCCGGTCCCGAGTCGTCCACGGCACCGGCGTCGTCGCTGCCGCCGCGCGGCCTCGGGTCGTCGGTCGGCCACGGGGGAAGGTCCGACAGTTCCACCCGGGCGGTTCGCTGGCCGCGTTCGAAGTCGCGCAGCCGGCGGGGGTAGCCGACCTTCGCTGCCTCGTAGAGCGGCACGTCGAGGTCGCGGCACAGGTGCGCAGCGTGGGCGCCGTCGTCGACGGGGCGGCGCAGGTACTCCCCGTCGTCCGCGACCAGCAGCAGGGTGGTGGAGTAGACGGACGTTCGTGGCTCGAGAAAGGCCTCGACCCCGGTACGGGACCGCGCGAACGCCTCGAGTTCTCCCGTGGCGGCACGGGTCGCTGCGCGCGAGCGAGGTGCGACGGGCCCGGAGGGCTGCCCGCGGAACCACGCGCCGATGCGCCTGCCGAGTCCCACGTCCACCCCTGTCCACACGAAGCCGTCGGTCTGCAGGCTATCGACGGCTGCCGGGAGCACGGTCGGCGTCGGGCCGCGTCGCCGGACTCACCGCGGGGTGAGCATGTCGAGTTCTCGTTCGATCGCGCCCAGGGTGGCGTCGAGGCGCGCATCGTCCGTTCTCAGGTTGCCGGTCGCGAGGCGCAGCACGACCGTGCCGTCGAGCACCGTGTGGCTCAGCAGCGCGTCACCGGAGGCGTTGAGGTTCGCGAGCAGACGGCGGTTGAGCACGTCGACCGGAGACTCGTCGCCGTCGGTCTCCGCCCAGGGCTGCTCGGCCAACCACGCCGGGACGGCTCGGAAGCAGACGGTGGAGAAGTGGACCGGTGCCACGACCTCGAACGACGGATGGGCGTCGGCCCAGTCCGCGACGCGTCGGGCCTGCGCGAGGTGCTCTCGCAGGCGCCGGATGATCCCGTCGGTCCCGAAGTAGCGGAGCACGAACCACAGCTTGAGGCTGCGGAACCGACGTCCGAGCTGCACGCCCCAGTCCATGTAGTCGGTCACGCCGTCGTCGTCGGTGGTCAGGTACTCGGGGACGAGCGAGAACGCGCCGGTCAGCGTGGACGGGTCCCGTACGAACAGCACGCTCGCGTCGATGGGGGTGAACAGCCACTTGTGCGGATTGGTCACGAACGAGTCGGCCCGCTCGACCCCGTCGAGCACCCAGCGACGTTCCGGACAGATCGCCGCGATTCCGCCGTATGCACCGTCGACGTGCAGCCAGACGTCGTGACCGAGCTTCTCCACGAGCTCGTCGCGCACGTCGGCGATCTGGTCGACGGGGTCCACCGACGTCGTCGAGGTGGTGCCGACCGTGGGCACGATCGCCATCGGTCGGTAGCCGAACCGCAGGTCCTCACGGATGGCCTCGGCCAGCGCGTCGGGGATCATGCGGAACTCGTCGTCCGTGGAGATCGAACGCACGCCGTCGCGGCCGAGCCCGAGCGTGATCGCGGCCTTCTCCACCGACGAGTGGGCCTGCTCCGACGTGTACACCCGCAGCAGCGGCACGTCTGCGCGTCCCGCGAGGCCACGTTGGCGGATGTCCAGGTCCGGGAGGTTTCGTGCGGCGGCGAGGGCCAGCATCGTCGACATGGACGCCGTGTCGGTGATGATCCCGCGGAACACGTCGGGCAGCCCCAGCAGTCGGCGCAGCCAGTCGACGACGACCTCCTCGAGTTCTGTCGCCGACGGTGACGTGCGCCACAGCATCCCGTTCACGTTGAGCGCGGCGACGATCGTCTCCGCGAGCACCCCTGGCCCCGAACCGGTGATCGCGAAGTATCCGTGGAACGCGGGGTGGTTCCAGTGGGTGATGCCGGGCAGGACCACGCGATCGAGGTCGGCCATGATGTCGTCGAACGGTTCCGAGGTGTCGGGGGCCGCCGCGGGCAGTGCGTCACGCACCTGTCCGGGCCGGATTTGGGCCAGCACGGGGAGGTCTCCGACCCCCTCGAGGTAGTCGGCGATCCATTCCACGACCCGGTGACCATGCGCGCGGAAGGCGTCGGGGTCCATGTCGCCGACGCCGAGCTGGCCGGGATCGAGTCGAGGGTCGGGTGTCCCGCCGTCGCTCACGTGGACTCCTCGGACCCGTCGTCCGTTGCGGGCTCGCCGGCGTCGGGATCGGGATCAGCGTCGGGGTCGGTCTCGTCGTCCGTCGCGTCGTCGGGAGAGTCGCCCTCGGCGTCGGCGTCGGTCGGCTCTTCGGCGGTGCCGTCCGTGGGGACCGGCTCGTCGTCGGGCAGGGAAGGCTCCGGTTCCACGGGCTCCTCGGCCGGTTCGAGTTCTTCGGGGGGGACCGGGAACTCGAAGGTCGGCAGTGGTTTCTCCTCGACCGGCTCCGGTTCGTCGGCGGGATCCTCGGGCCCCTCGACAAGCGGAAAGGCGCTCAGTTCCACCAGGTCGGGCTCTGGGGCATCCGGGCCCAGCAGCCACCACGGGATCCCGGCGCTCAGGGCGATGGTCACGGCGGCCGTCGTCACCCACGGCAGCCACGTCGGGATGCGCGGTGCGGCTCGGCCCGACGGCCAGCGTGTGGCCAGTTCGCGCCACAGGGCGTCGAGCCGTTCAGGCGCGATGTCCCCGTGCCCGGCGGGGGCATCCGTCGCGGGTTCGGTGGGCTCGTGGTGGTGATGCTCGATGGCAGCGCGAGCGATGGAGTCGAGCCACGCCCCCACGTCCTCGGGCGCATCGGCCAGCCGCGTCATCGCCGCCGTGAAGACCTCGACGACGCGTGCGTCCGGATCGGTGTCCTCGGCGACGACGGCGTGGACACGGGCGGCGTGACGGTGCACCAGCGCGGCGAACGCACTGGCGTCGCCGTCGGTCGCGACCGCGATGAGCTGTGCGTCCGTGCGTGCGCGACGATCCAACTCGGCCACCTCGGGAGGTCGAGGCAGCCTATCCGCGCGAGGGTGGGCGCTAGCCTCGTGCCATGCCTGTGCTGGTCACCTCCGCCCACCGTCCGCTCGCGCGTCAGATCGTGCTGCGACTCCTCGAAGATGGCGGCGAGGTCCGTGCGCACGGCCACGGGGACCTGACCGCGCTGCGGGCCGCGGGAGCGTTCGTCGCGCACGGAACGCCTGACGACGAGGGCCATCTCGAGGCCGCGCTCGCCGACGTGCACACCGTCATCCATGTCGGCGCGGGCGTGCTCAGCGAGGATCCTGAGGCGGACGTCCACCACGTCGAGGTCCTGACGGCGGCCGCCACGGGCGCCGGGGTCGCTCGGCTCATCCTGCTGTCCGTACCGGACCCTGGTGCGGACGGTCCCGGCACCGTCACGCTGCAGGGCGTCAAGCACACGGCCGAGTCGATCGTGGCGTCCGCGACGGTCCCGTCGATCGTGGTGCGCACCTCACTCGTCGACACACCGACCCTGCGTGATGCCATCGTGACCAGTGGGCTGCGATCGTCCGTCGAGGTCGCGCCCGTGGATCCGCGCGACCTCGTGGAGTTGGTCGTCGCGTTCGACGCGGCCAGGTCACGACTGCGCACCGGGCACCTCGTCGCGTCGGCGGATGGCCCGCTCACCCTCGCGTTCGACGACTGGGCGGCGAGCGGGCGGGACCGTGGCGGTCTGGGGGGCAGGCGCCTGCCGTCCGAGGGTGCCCTCGACACGCTGAGCCACGCGCTGGACGGGCCGTGGACGACGACCGACGACGTGCTCGACGGATGGGCCTTCGCCGGACTGACCCCGACACCCCCGGTCGGGCACGTCGCAGGTGGCACGTGACCGCGGCGCTGTTCGACCTCGACGGTTGCCTCGTCGACTCGGTGGGTGCGATCACGGGCAGCCTCAACCACATGCTCGAGGTCCTCGGCCTGCCCCGTCGCCCGGTGCGTCGGCTGCGTGGGCTCATCGGCCCGCCCCTGCATGAGGGCGTGGAGCAGCTCCTGGCAGAGGCCGGGGCCGATCCGGGGCAGCTCGACCGGGCGATCGTGACCTACCGGGCCCGCTACGCGGTGGTGTCCCTGACCGACACGACGGTGGTCGACGGCATGGCCGAGGCCCTGTCGCGGGTGTCGTCGGCGCACCCGATGCACGTGGTGACGTCGAAGCCACGGGCGTTCGCGGAACCGATCCTCGAACGACTGGGCCTGCGGGACTGGTTCGGGTCCGTGCACGGTCCCGGGACCGACGCGGCGAACGAGCCCAAGACGGTGACGCTCGCCCGGGCGCTGGACGCAGAGGCGCTCGGCCCGGGCCGGTGCGTGATGATCGGTGATCGGCACCACGACGTGGATGCGGGGCGCGCCCACGGGGTCGCGACCGTCGGCGTCACGTGGGGGACCGGGACACGCCACGAGCTGGCCGCCGCCGACGTGGTCGTCGACAGGCCCGGCCAGCTCGCCGAGGTGGTGCAGGGTCTGCTCAGTCCATCTCCGTCGGCGGGTCGATGAACGGCATCATGTCGCGCAGTTCGCGGCCGACGCGCTCGATGGGGTGATCGTGGCCTGCGGCGCGCATCTGCTGGAACTGTTCGCCGCCGCTCTCGATCTCGGCCATGAACCGACGGGCGAACGACCCGTCGCGAATCTCCGCGAGGATCTCACGCATGGCCTCGCGCGACGTCGAGTTCACGACCCGCGGCCCGGACACGTAGTCGCCGTACTCGGCGGTGTCCGACACCGAGTAGCGCATCCAGGAGATACCGCCCTCGTACATCATGTCGACGATCAGCTTGAGTTCGTGGAGGCACTCGAAGTACGCGGCCTCGGGCTGGTAGCCGGCGTCGGTCAGGGTCTCGAACCCGGCCTTCACCAGTTCGCTCACCCCGCCGCAGAGCACGGCCTGCTCGCCGAAGAGGTCGGTCTCGGTCTCCTCGGCGAAGGTCGTCTCGAGCAGGCCTGCGCGGGTCAGCCCGATGGCGGCGGCGTAGGAGATGCCGAGCGGCTTCGCCGCACCGGTCGCGTCCTGGTGGACGGCGATCAGGCCCGGCACACCCTGGCCCTGCTCGTACATGCGCCGCACGATGTGTCCCGGCGACTTCGGGGCGGCGAGGAACACGTCGACACCCTCCGGGGCCTCGACGAACCCGAAGTGGATGTTGAAGCCGTGGCCGAACACCAGCGCGTCCCCGGGACGCACGACCTCGGACAGTCCGCCGTTCCACATGCCCTTCTGGTGGGTGTCCGGCGCCAGGATCACGATGACGTCGGCCTCGTCGGCGGCGTCGTTGGTGTCCAGGACCTTGAGGCCCTCCTCCTCGGCGCGTCCCCGGGACGCGGACCCGGGTCGCAGGCCCACGCGCACGTCGACACCGGAGTCCCGCAGGTTGAGCGCGTGGGCGTGGCCCTGGCTTCCGTAGCCCAGGATCGCGACCTTCCGACCCTGGATGATGGACAGGTCCGCGTCACGGTCGTAGTGGACGGTGGCCATGGGAACTCCTCGTTCTGGTCGCCTGCACGCGCGGGGTACGGGGCGTCGGCAGGGCGCGGACGGGTTCGTCGCCCGTGCGCGGTTCGGTGTGGGTCGGGGTCGCCGTCAGGTGGCCCCGGGGATGGTGTGGCGGGATCTGACAATGGGCTCGGATCGGCCCCACCACGTCGACGGGCAGCCTAGTGTGGGTCGCGCCGGGTGGTGCATCCGACGGGTCGCCAGGCGGGGACCCGTGGACGCCGATCGCCGTTGGGGGCGTACCGGCGGCGATACAGGACGGGCCGTCCTGGCGGACTGCACTCGATTGCAGCCCTCCGGGGGGTCGCCGGTAGTGTGCGCTGTGGCCACGGGGTCATCCCGATCCCGTGCCGTCGCAGACAGGCAGGAGTCGGGTGTGACACGCGTGTTCGCCGCAAGGGAGTCGGACCCCGCGGAACGCCGGGTGTCGATGACCCCGGAGACGGCGTCGAAACTGTCCGCTGCAGGTCTGGACGTCGTGGTGCAGCGCGACGCCGGGACGCGCGCCGGTCTCGACGATGCGCAGTACGTCGAGGCCGGGGCCAGCATCGGCGAGGCAGCCGACGTGTCCGACGCGGACATCGTCGTGCGCCTCACGCCACCGAGCATCGCCGAGGTCGAGGCGCTGCGTGAGGGGACGTTGCTGCTGTCGTTCGTCGCACCGCATCGCAACCACGACGTCGTGCGAGCGCTCGCGGCGCGACGGATCTCCACCCTGGGCATGGAGCTCGTGCCCCGGATCAGTCGTGCCCAGTCGATCGACGCGCTCTCGAGCCAGGCCAACCTCGCCGGCTACCGCGCCGTCGTCGTCGCCGCGTACGAACTCGACAAGTACTTCCCCCTGTTCATGACCGCCGCCGGCACGATCCGCCCCGCGACGGTCGTCGTGCTCGGCGCCGGCGTCGCCGGGCTGCAGGCCGTCGCCACCGCGAAGCGCCTCGGAGCCATCGTCAAGGTCTCCGACATCCGCGAGGCCGCGAAGGCAGAGGTCGCGTCGCTCGGTGCGTCGTTCATCGACGTGCCCGAGGCCGAGGACCTCACCGGAGAGGGCGGCTACGCCAAGGAGGCCGGCGAGGACTTCCTCACGCGCCAACGTGCCGCGCTCACCGAGGCGATCAGCGGAGCGAACGCCGTCATCACCACGGCCCAGATCCCCATGCGCCCGGCACCGGAGCTCGTCACCCGGGAGATGGTCGAGGCGATGCCGAAGGGATCGGTCGTCATCGACCTCGCCGCGGCGGATGGTGGCAACTGTGTACTGACCGACGTGTCGGGCACGGTGGAGCACTCCGGAGTGCGCATCATCCCGGGTCACGACTTCGCGTCGCAGATGCCCAGCGAGGCCAGTGCGATGTACGCGCGCAACATCGTCGCCTTCCTCGACCTGGTGGTCACCGAAGGGGAACTCACGCTCGACCTCGACGACGAGGTGGTCGCCGGGGCACTGCTCACACACGACGGCGCGGTCACCAGTGAACGTGTGGTGTCGATGCTCGACGGAGGTACATCGTGATGGGTCCGGTCCTGGTGAGCGTGTACGTCTTCGTGCTCGCGGCCTTCCTCGGCTTCGAACTGATCAACAAGGTGCCGCCGATGC
>JBBDIX010000045.1:0-26242 GCA_040880235.1 Nitriliruptoraceae bacterium | reverse complement strand
GGGACTTCAGTCGGCAACTGCTGGCGGCGAACCCGTCCCTGGTCCATGCGGAACTGCGCGACGGGGACTGGCGGTGGGTCGATGACCAGCAGGGACTCGACGCATGGCGACAGGGACGTACGGGATACCCGGTCGTCGACGCCGCGATGCGGCGTCTGCTGCGTGACGGGTGGATGCACAACCGTGCCCGGATGATCGTCGCGTCCTTCCTCACGAAGCACCTCGGGATCGACTGGCGGCACGGGGCCCGGCACTTCATGCAGCACCTCGTCGACGGTGACGTGGCCAACAACACCGCCGGCTGGCAGTGGGCCGCAGGGACAGGGACCGACTCGCGGCCTCGCCGGATGTTCAACCCGGTCACCCAGTCGCGCCGTCACGACCCGCACGGCGTGGCGATCCGCCGCGAGATCGCCGAACTGTCGACAGCCGAGGACGTGGACGTGCACGCGCCGTGGACCGCGGGGAGTCACCGACTGGCCGAGATCGGGTATCCGGCGCCGATCGTTGATCATGCGGAGGCGCGCACCCGGTTCCTCGCGTGGCACGGCCAGTAGGTTGCGCGCACCGACGGATGGCGGGAGATGACCGAGCAACCAGAGCTGCGCGTGCGGCGGGTGCGCGACGTGGACCTGCCGTCCTACGCCCACCCGGGAGACGCTGGGCTGGACCTGGCGGCCGCGGAGTCCGTCTCGATCCCGCCGGGGGGACGGGTCGCCGTGCCGACCGGGATCGCGGTCGCCATCCCGGAGGGATGGGTCGGTCTCGTGCATCCCCGTTCCGGGCTCGCTCGACGCCATGGCCTCACCCTGGCCAACGCGCCGGGGACGATCGACGCCGGGTACCGCGGGGAGATCGAGGTGCTGCTCGTCAACCTCGGCGACGAGCAGGTGGGCATCGAGGCCGGCCAGCGGGTCGCCCAGATGCTCCTACAGCGCGTCGGGCGGGCCCTCGTCGTCGAGGTCGACACGCTCGACGACACGCCGCGGGGCGCCAGAGGGTTCGGTTCGACGGGCTGACGGCCCTCCCGAGGCCGTGGTTTGCCGACCTGTCGGACACCCGTTACCGTTCGCCGCCGATGCGGATGTAGCTCAGTTGGCTAGAGCGCCACCTTGCCAAGGTGGAGGTCGCGGGTTCGAATCCCGTCATCCGCTCCATCGGGACCCCGCCTCGGCGGGGTTCTCGCGTCTCTGGGACGCCGCCCCGCACGGTGTGGATCGACGAACCGGCGACACGCCGGACGAACAGGGGTGTGTGGTGGGAGAGGGTGACCGGCCGAGCCTCGACGACGTGGTGTCCGCGCATCCTGACGGGGCCACGATCCGGTTTCGTGTGGTGCCGCGAGCTCCCTCGACCGCGATCACCGGGCGTCACGGGGCCTCGGCGAAACTGCGCGTCCACGCCCCACCCGTCGGCGGAGCGGCCAACGACGAGGTGTGTCGGTTCGTCGCCGATCGGTGCGGGGTGCGACCTCGTGACGTGCAGATCCTCATGGGGGACCGCAGCCGGGACAAGGTCGTGCTCGTTCGTGGTGTCACGGTCAGCGACGTTCGGGCGGGTCTGCGCGAGGGCTGACCTGCGGGTCAGTATCGGGCGTCGACCGGTTCGTCGGGGCGCGCTGACGCCCGGCGCGCGACGAACATGAACCACACGGGGATGGTCAGCAGGGAGATCGCGCCGAACGCCAGTGCGGTGTATCCGGCGATGGCGAGCACGATGCCCGCGAGCGTGCCGCCCACACCGCCGGCCAGGTTCATCACCAGGTCGCTGGTTCCCTGGGCCGCGGCACGGTGGTCCTGGTCGACGTGTTCCGTCAACAGCGTGGATCCGGCGACGAGGCAGCACGACCAGCCGGTCCCCAGCAGCACGAGACCGACCTGGAACAGTGATGAGTGCACCGGGTTGGCCGTCGCGGCGAACGTTGCCGCGGCGAACAGCTGCGCGACACCGACCAGCAGGACGGGTTCGCGGCCGACGCGGTCGCTGAGCCATCCGACGACCGGACTCAACGCGTACATCCCGGCGATGTGGAGGCTGATGGTCAACCCGACGAGGTTCAGTGCGGCGCCGTGATGCTCCATGTGCACCGGGGTCATCACCATGACCCCGACCATCGTGGCGTGCGCGATGGCCACCGCGCTCACGCCGGTCATGGCCCGTGGAGACGAACGGATGGCGTCCCAGCCGGTGCGCAGCGCGCCGCGGCGCAGGACGTTGACGGGCGTCTTCGGTTCGCTGCGTGACACGACGAGGGGGTCGGGGCGCAACCAGATCAGCTGGACCAGTGCCGCGGCGATGAACGACAGCAGGGAGAACAGGTAGGCGCCGGCGAGCAGTGGCAGTCCGAGCCACGCCGCGACGTCGCCGCCGGGACCGGTCAGGTTCGGCCCGAGGACCGCGCCGACGGTCGTCGCCCACACGACCGTGGACAGTGCGCGGGATCGCTGGTCAGGCGTCGCGAGGTCCGTCGCGGCGAAGCGCGACTGCAGGTTGGCGGCGTTGGACCATCCGAAGGCCACCGACGACACGACGTGCAGCGGGAACGCGCCGAGAACCGCCGCGACGACGGCCAGTGCGGCCCCACAGGCACCGACGAGGTACCCGGTGGCCAGGCTGGGACGACGACCACGAGCCACCGCGATGCGTGCGATGACCAGCGCGGCCCCCGCTGCACCCAGGACCCCCGCCGTGGCGGAGATGCCGGACAGGGCCTCCTCGCCGGACAGTTCGTAGGCGAGCAGGCCGACCACGGAGATGCCGGACCCGACCCCGATGCCACCCAGCACCTGACTGGCGACGAGCACCCGCATGGTGCGGCGCTGGAGCGTGACCTGGTCCATGGTCCCTCGAAGACGACGACCCGAGGATCGTAGGCCGGGCGGCGTCCGGGGCCGCCATCGTCACGCGGACCGTGACGCGCGATTCGCCCGCAGATCGGTGATCGCGTCCCGTTAGGATGGGGTCATGGACACCACGCTGCTCGACGCCGCCAACGCCTGGATTGCCGGCGATCCCGATCCCGACACCCGCGCGCACCTGCAGGCGCTGGTCGACGCCGGTGACGAGCCCGAGGTCCGTGCGTGCGTGGACGGACGACTCGAGTTCGGGACGGCGGGACTGCGGGGGGTCATGGGTGCGGGGCCCCTGCGGATGAACCGTGCCGTGGTCATCCGCACCACGCGCGGCCTTGCCGACCACCTGCTCGGTGTCGAGGGTGCCGCGGACGCCGGTGTGGTCGTGGGGTTCGACGCTCGTCACCACTCGCTGCAGTTCGCCCACGACACGGTGGGTGTGCTCGCCGCGGCGGGGATCCGGGTGCACTTCTTCCCCACGCCGCAGCCCACGCCGCTGGTCGCCTACGCCCAACGGGTGCTGGGTGCCGCCGCCGGTGTGGTCGTCACGGCGAGCCACAACCCGCCCGAGGACAACGGCTACAAGGTCTATGCCGAGGGTGCGGCGCAGATCGTCCCTCCGACGGACGCACGGATCGCCGCCGCGATCGCCGCGGTCGGCCCGGCGAACGAGGTCCCGATCGTCGGGGTCGACCATGATCTCGTGGGACTGCTCGGCGGCGAGGTCATCGACCGCTACTTCGCCGACATCGCCGCCGCCCGGCCGTCGGTCGATGGCCCGGACCTGCGCATCGTCTACACCCCCCTGCACGGCGTCGCGGGGGAACACGTGCTGCGGGCGCTGGCCGAGGGTGGATACGCCGATGTCCACATCGTGGCGTCCCAGGCCGAACCGGACGGTGCGTTCCCCACCGTGCGCTTCCCCAACCCCGAGGAACCCGGGGCCATGGACGCCGCAGAAGCCCTGGCTCGAGACGTCGACGCGGCGCTGGTGCTCGCCAACGATCCCGATGGCGACCGGCTCGCCGCCGGGTACCGGCCAGGTGACGAGGTTCGCCTGCTGAGTGGCAACCAGATCGGGGTCCTGCTCGCCGATCACGTCCTGCGCAACGGTGACGCCGATCGTCCGTTGGTCATCTCCAGCATCGTGTCCACGCCGATGCTGCGGTCCATCGGTGACGCGTACGGTGCCCACACCGAGGTCACCCTCACCGGGTTCAAGTGGATCTGTGCCGCTGCTCGCATTCTGGAGCTCGATGGCGGGCACACGTTCGTCTTCGGGTTCGAGGAGGCCCTCGGGTCGTCGGTCGGCACGGTCGTGCGCGACAAGGACGGCATCGGGGCTGCCGTGGTGTTCGCCGACCTCGTGCGCAGCCTGCACGGTGCCGGCCAGACCATCGACGACCGCCTGCGTGACCTCGCCCGCGATCACGGGCTGTGGGTCAGTCACCAGCTGTCGATCACGCGGCCGGGGGCGTCCGGCCGCGTCGAGATCGACGCGGCGATGGCCCGGCTGGCGGAGGTGACGCCCGAACGCCTCGCCGGTCACGAGGTCGTGGCAGCGACCGACTTCCGCGTCGGTGCGGAGTCGCGGCCCGCGTGGTTGACCACCACCGACCTCGTGTCCCTCGACCTGCCTGACGGACGGGCGATGATCCGTCCGTCGGGGACCGAACCGAAGTGCAAGATCTACGTCGACCTGTCGAGCGCGCTCGGCGAGGACGACGACCTCGACGCCGCGACCGCGCGGCTCGAACAGGATGCCGCCGAGGTGGCCGCCGACCTGGCGCGCTTCGTCGGGTTCGAGTGAGCCCTGCGGCGAGCTGACGCACGACGACCCAGGAGCACGTGATGCCGATCGCGACCCCCGAGACCTACGCAGAGATGTTCGACCGGGCCAAGGCGGGTGGATTCGCCTATCCGGCCATCAACGTGACCTCGTCGCAGACGCTGCTCGCGGCCCTTCGTGGCTTCGCTGAGGCCGAGAGCGACGGGATCGTCCAGGTGTCGACCGGAGGTGCCGCAGCGTTCTCCGGGTTCGAGGTCAAGGACATGGTGCGTGGTGCCGTGGGGTTCGCCGAGTACGCGCACGTGGTCGCCCAGGGGTTCGACGTGCAGATCGGCCTGCACACCGACCACTGCCCGAAGGAGCACCTCGACGGATTCATGCGTCCGCTCGTGGAGATCTCCGCGCAGCGTGTGGCCCGCGGTGAGCGTCCGCTGTTCAGTTCGCACATGTGGGACGGCTCTGCGGTGGAACTCGGGGAGAACCTCGACATCGCCGAGGAGATGCTGGAGCGTTGCACGGTGGCCCAGACCCTGCTGGAGATGGAGATCGGTGTCGTCGGTGGCGAGGAGGACGGGGTCGTCGGAGAGATCAACGAGAAGCTGTACTCGACGCCCGAGGACGCGCTCGCGACCGCCGAGCGACTGGGGGTTGGGGAGCGGGGCCGGTACCTGCTCGCGGCCACGTTCGGCAACGTGCACGGGGTGTACAAGCCCGGACACGTGAAGCTGCGCCCGTCGATCCTGGGGGACCTGCAGGCTGCCGTCGGGGCGTCCGTCGGATCCGAGCGCCCGTTCGACCTCGTGTTCCATGGGGGGTCGGGATCGTCGCTCGAGGAGATCCGGGAGGCGATCGACCACGGGGTGGTGAAGATGAACATCGACACCGACACCCAGTACGCGTTCACCCGCGCGATCGCCGACCACATGCTGCGCAACTATGACGGGGTCCTGAAGGTCGACGGTGAGGTCGGCGACAAGAAGACCTACGACCCGCGGTCGTACGCGAAGTCGGCCGAGGCGAGCATGGCCGCCCGGGTCGTCGAGGCGTGCGAGGACCTGCGTTCGGCCGGGACCCGGATGCGCTGATTCCAGGGAGACGGGTCCGTCGGCGGTATCGTCTGCGGTCATGTCGTCTCCTGTGCCGTCTCCCATCACCGCGTACGCGCCCCTGCGCGTGCGCGAGTACCGCCGCATGTGGCTGGCCTCGGCGGTCGGCAACCTCGGGACGTGGCTGCAGATGACCGCTGGTCCCTGGGTCATGCAGGAACTCACGGGTTCTCCGCTCATGGTCAGTCTGGTCATGACCGCACTGTTCCTGCCCCGACTGCTCATGACGTTGCCCGGTGGGGCACTGGCCGACGTGATGGACCGTCGTACGGTCATCATCGGGGGACTGGTCGTCAGCGCGGTCCCCGTCGCCGTGCTCGCGATGATGACCTACACCGGCACGATCACGCCGTGGTCCCTGCTGGTGCTCAGCTTCCTCACCGGATTCGGCAACGCCGTGCGGCTCCCGGCGTTCCAGACACTGGTCCCGGATCTCGTGCCCCGGGAGATGCTCGCGCAGGCCGTCACCCTCAACTCGGCCGCATTCAACATGGCCCGCGCCATCGGCCCCTCCATCGGAGGCGCGCTCGTGGCCGTGGGACTGACCCACGTGGCGTTCGGGGCCAACGCCGTGTCCTACCTCGCAGTCATCGGGGTACTGCTCACCCTGCCCGCCGGAGCGGCGAAGGACCAGGGCGCCCGGCTGCGCATCTGGCGATCGACGGTGCTGGGACTGCGCTACGTGCGCTTCACGCGTTCGATCCGCGTGCTGGTCATCCTCGCGGCCCTGTTCCAGATCTGTGCCGCCAGCGTGCAGGCGCTGCTGCCGAACCTCGCATCGGTCGAACTGGGACTGGACGCCTCCGGGTTCGGGATCCTGTACGGCCTCTTCGGTGCCGGCGCGTTGGTCGGGGCCGGAACCCGGGAGCGGGTTCGTCTGCGCGTCGGCCGGGCGATGCTGCCGCTCACGATCGTCACGTTCGGCGGCGCCGGGATCGTGCTGGGGACCGTGGCGCATCCGTGGGTCGCGGGCGCCGCCCTCATGGTCCTCGGTGCCACCTGGGTGTGGACCAACACGACGATCAATGCGAGCGTGCAGACGCTGGCGCCGCAGTGGGTACGGGGTCGGGTGGTGAGCATCTACCTGCTCACCATCGGTCTGCAGCCGATCGGGGCGTTCACGTCCGGGGTCATCGCGGAGTTCACGCGCTCCGGGGTCGCGATCGCCGCCATGGGGATCATCACCGTCGTGCTGGGGATCGCGTCCGTCCGGCTGTCGGTGCCGTCCCTCGGTGAGATCGTGGAGCCAGCGCCCCCGCCCGAGGACTGGGTCGTGCCGCTGCACCCTGGCGACGTCGGGGGTGGACGGATCCTCGTGGCGACCACGTGGCACGTCGACCGGGGGTCCATCGACGCGTTCCTCGACTGCATGCGGGAACTTCGTCGACAGCGCCTGAGGACCGGCGCGTCACGCTGGACGCTGTACCGCGCGGCCGATGATCCGTACGTGCTCACCGAGACCTTCGAGGTGTCGGACTGGCAGGAGCACCTGGCCCAGCATGCACGCATCGACGGCGAGTCCGCGGAGGTCATCCGTCGCGCGCGGGCGTTCGACGTCCGCGGAGAACCCGAGTCGCGTCACCTCGCAGCGGTCGACGTGTCGCGCAGTGCGGTGACCCCGCTCGAGGCCGCACAGCTGATGGAGCATGCCCGCAGGCACCGGACGGACGGCAGCGTGCCACTCGACGAGCGCTGAACGTCCCGTCGCGGTGCTCCGCCGCGGCGTCAGTCGGCGATCGGTGCCGGCTGCTCCGCGACGACCGGACCCGTCACCGCCGCCTCGATCGCGGTGCCGCGGCCGGTGCGCCGTGACGCCTCGATGTCGACGCGACGCAGGACCAGCGGGGGATCGCCGGCCACGTGCAGGTCCGCGGCGACGCCACACCACAGCAGGGCACCGTCGATCCCGCTGACCACGCCCTTGCCGCCGCGTCCCTTCGTCGGATACTCCGCCAGAGCCACGCGTTTGGCCGTCCCGTCCGATGCGACGGTGACCACCTCGTCCTCGTCCGACCCTCCACGCACCACGCTCGCGGCCACGACCTGTGCCCCGGTGGCGACGTTCATCCCGGCGACCCCGGTCGCCGTTCGTCCCATGACTCGTACGTCGGAGGCGGCGAACCTGGTGACCATGCCGTCGGAACTGGCGAGCATCAGGTGATCGTCGTCGTCGCAGCGCAGCACCGCCACGATCCGGTCGCCGTCACGGACCTTCGCCGCCTGCAGGGTGCGTTGTCTCGACGTGGCGAACTCATCGAGGGCCGTGCGCTTGGCGGTTCCCTGCGCGGTGACCACGACGAGCGACGTACCCCCGGCGCCGAGCGTGACGGCCCCGGCTACGGGTCCGTCGGGTCCGGCGCCGAGCAGGCCGCCCACGTGGGTGCCGCGCTGGCTGGCGCGAACCACCGGGACGTCGCTCACGGCGATCCGATGGGCGGTGCCGTCCTCCTCGACGAGCAGGAGGGTGTCGTCGGTCGTGGCCCGCACGACCGCGGCAAGCGGATCGTGTTCGTGCCGGTGGGGGGTGCTGGTCCGGCGACTGGCCGTCGGCTTGACGTACCCACCGCGGGTCACCTGCACGGTCACGTCCTGCGCGGCGAACCCGGCGCGAGACCCTCCGGCGAGCACGTCGTCGGCCTCGATGCCGTCGGCGACGATCTGTGAGCGGCGCGGGGTGGCGTGCAGCCGACGGATCTCGGTCAGTTCGTCGACGAGGACCCGGTCGAGCACCGCAGGATCCCCAAGGATCGCCTCGAGCTCTGCGATGCGTTCGAGCAGCTGGGCGTGTTCGGTGGACAACGCGTCGCGTTCCATCGCGGCGAGCCGTCGCAGCTGCATGTCGAGCACGGCCTGGGCCTGGATCTCCGACAGGTCGAATCGTTCGCACAGGGCCAGCTTCGCGGCGGCTGCCGACGCGCTCTCGCGAATGACCGCGATGACCTCGTCGAGGTGCTCGATCGCGATGAGCAGGCCCTCGAGGACGTGTGCCCGTGCACGCGCCTGCCCGAGTCGGTGGGCCGTCCGGCGGGTGAGCACCTCGCGCTGGTGGGAGAGGTAGTGGCGGAGCACCTCGCGCAGGCCGAGCGTGCGGGGGGCTCCATCGACGAGTGCGACCATGTTGACGTTGAATCGTGTGCGCAGGTCTGTCGCGTCGTACAGCTGTGCGAGCACGGCGGCCGGGTCGGCGCCGCGCTTGAGTTCGATGACGATGCGCATGCCGTCACGCGACGACTCGTCTCGCAGGTCGCGGATGGTCTCCAGGCGGCGCTTCGCCACGAGGTCGGCGATCCGTTCGAGAAGTGCCGACTTGTTCACCTGGTAGGGGATCTCGGTGACGATGATGCGCGGAAGGTTGCCGGTGCGCATCTCGGTCGACGCGACCGCCTCCACGGTGATCGCCCCGCGCCCCGACGCGTACGCCTGGGTGATTCCGTCGCTGGACACGATCCGGGCCCCACCGGGCAGGTCCGGGGCCCGGACGTGGCGCATCAGTGCGGTGAGGTCCGCGTCCGGATGGTCGATCAGGTGCAGGCACGCGTCGATGACCTCGCCGAGGTTGTGCGGGGGGATGTTGGTCGCCATCCCGACCGCGATGCCGGAGGCGCCGTTGACGAGCAGGTTGGGGAACCGGGCTGGCAGCACCACCGGTTCGGTCGCGTAGCCGTCGTAGTTGCCGACGTGGTCGACGGTGTCCTCGTCGATGCCGTCGAGCAGTTCCAGGGCGACGGGCGCGAGCCGCGCCTCCGTGTAGCGCATGGCGGCCGGGGGGTCGCCATCCACCGACCCGAAGTTGCCGTGCCCGTCGACGAGCGGTTCGCGCGTCGCGAAGTCCTGGGCCATGCGCACCAGCGCGTCGTAGATCGAGGAGTCACCGTGCGGGTGGTAGGTCTTCATGACCTCACCGACGGCTGACGCGCACTTGCGGTGGGGGCGGTCCGGTCGCAACCCCGAC
Source organism: Nitriliruptoraceae bacterium (assembly GCA_040880235.1). Lineage (GTDB taxonomy): Bacteria > Actinomycetota > Nitriliruptoria > Nitriliruptorales > Nitriliruptoraceae > JBBDIX01. The sequence continues at coordinate 16,543 of JBBDIX010000045.1, read as the reverse complement.
TCCCACATGGAGTACAGGATGCGCCGCTGGACGGGCTTGAGGCCGTCGCGCACGTCCGGCAGGGCCCGACCGACGATCACCGACATCGAGTAGTCGAGGAACGCCTGTTCCATGCGACTCTCGAGCGAGACGTCGGTGATCGCGGCAGCGGTCAGGGTCGGTCGGTTCGTCATCACACGTCCACGTTCTCGGCGAATCGAGCGTTTCGGATGATCCAGTCGCGTCGGTCGTCGACCTTGTTGCCCATCAGCAGGACGAACAGCTCGTCGGCGCGGGCAGCCTCCTCGATGCCGACCCGCAGCAGCGTGCGGCGCTGCGGATCCATCGTGGTCGACCACAGCTGGTCGGCGTCCATCTCCCCGAGGCCCTTGAAGCGCTGGACCTCGACGTTGCCGCCCTTGAACTCCTTCTTCAGGAGCAGGTCGCGATCCCGGTCGGTCATCGCGTGCGCGACCCGCGAACCCTTGCGCAACTGGTAGAGGGGCGGCTGAGCCAGGTACAGGTGGCCCTTCTCGATCAGGGCGGGCGTCAGCCGGTAGAAGAAGGTGAGCAGCAGCGTCGTGATGTGCCCGCCGTCGACGTCGGCATCGGCCATCAGGATGATCTTGTCGTAGCGCAGGCGGTCGTGGTCGTAGGCGTCGCCCACCCCGGTGCCGATGGCCTTCACGAGTGCCTGGATCTCCGTGTTCTCCAGGACCTTCGTGAGCTGCGCCTTCTCCACGTTCAGGACCTTGCCGCGCAGCGGGAGGATCGCCTGGGTGTGCCGGTCCCGGGCGGCCTTTGACGAGCCGCCGGCCGAGTCGCCCTCCACGACGTACAGCTCGGTCTCCGAGGGATCCCGTGACGTGCAGTCGGCGAGCTTGCCGGGCAGGCCGGCCGACTGTGTGTCGAGCAGGCCCTTGCGTCGGGTCAGTTCCCGGGCGGCCTTGGCGGCCTGTCGCGCCTTGGCGGCGACGGCGGCCTGCTTGACGATCCGTCGGCCCTTCGCGCGGTGCCGGACCAGCCACTCGGCGAACATCTCGGCGACCACGAGCTCCACGTAGGTGCGTGCGAGCGTGGAACCGAGTCGACCCTTGGTCTGGCCCTCGAACTGGGGATCGGGCAGCTTGAGCGACACCACGGCGACGAGCCCCTCGCGCACGTCGTCTCCGGTGAGGTTCGGGTCCTTCTTGAGCAGGGCCCCGGACTCCCGGCCGAACCGGTTGAGGGTCGCGGTGACCGCGCGGCGGAATCCCTCCACGTGGGTGCCGCCGTCGGACGTGCGCACGATGTTGACGTAGCTGCGCATCCGGTCGTCGTGGAACGCGTCGGTCCAGGTGAACGCCACGTCGAGGGCCACCGCGTGCCCGTCCATCTCCCGTTCGTCACGCACGACGATCGGTTCGACGATCGCATCGTGCCCGGAGAGCAGTTCGGACACGAAGTCGACGAGCCCGTTGGCGAACCGCAGCGTGACGGATCGACCATCGCGATCGTCCGCGAGCACGATCTCCAGTCCGGGATTGAGCAGGGCGGTCTCACGGAGGCGCTGGAGCACGGTGTCGTGGTCGAGGTCGACGGTCTCGAACACGTCCTCGTCGGGCCAGAACCGAACGGTCGTCCCGGTCTTCTTCGACCGTCCCGCCTGCGCGAGGTCGTCCACCTTCGCGCCGCGTTCGAACGCGATCGTGTGACGGGCACCGTCGCGGGTGACCTCGACCTCGGTGCGGCGTGACAGGGCGTTGACGACCGACACCCCGACCCCGTGCAGGCCCCCGGAGACGGCGTAGGACTGCTGGTCGAACTTGCCTCCGGCGTGCAGGGTGGTCAGGGCCACCTCGACGGCGGGGAGCCCTTCGGTGGGGTGGTCGTCGACGGGGATGCCGCGCCCGTCGTCGGAGACCTCACAGCCGCCGTCGTCGAGCAGTCGCACCGCGATCCGTCGGGCATGGCCCGCGAGGTGTTCGTCGACGGCGTTGTCCACGACCTCCCACACGAGGTGGTGCAGGCCACGCGCATCGGTCGACCCGATGTACATGGCGGGCCGACGACGGACGCCCTCGAGTCCCTTGAGGACACTGATGCTCTGTGCGCTGTAGGTCAACGAGGTTCCCCGGCGGGTCACGCACACGTCGCCGCGAGGACGCGACGACGTGTGATGGGCGTCTGGGCGAGTCTGCCCCCACGGTAGGACACGCGCGACCGCCGTCAGAGCAACCCACACCCGACCTCGCGGCGACGGGGGCGACATGCCCGCGCGCGGTTGGTGGACACCGGGTCGCCGGGCAGGCACGATGCACCGCGGCGTCGTCCGGATGGTGCTGCCGCCAGCACCACCACGATGTGGGAGATGAGATGGCAGAGGACCCTGCGGGGGGTCGGGACACGCCGGACGCGGCAGCAGTACAGCGTGTGGGCATGGCCCGTCGGGTCGCTGGGGCCTACCTGCTCGTCGCCGCACTGTGGATCGTGGGATCCGGTGCCCTGGTGTTCCAGATCTCCGTGCGGACACCCCTGAGTCTGGCGTACCTCGAGACGATCAAGGGACTCGTGTTCGTCGGGGTGACGGGGATCGGACTGTGGGTCGTGCTGTCACGCTGGGAACGGCGCATGGCCGACGCGATGCGCGCCGAGCAGGACGCCGGCACCGAGCTGCGACGCGCGGAACAGATGCGTGCCGACTTCCTGAACGGGGTCTCGCACGAACTGCGCACCCCCCTGACCGCGCTCGTGGGGTATGCGGAGACGATCGAACACCGGGGGGCAGCCCTGACGGCGATCGAACGCGAGGAGATCGCTCGACGCATGACCGTCAACGCGGAGCGCCTGCAACGACTGGTGCTCGACATGATCGACGTCGGGCGGGTCGCGGAGGGCCTCGGTCGCCTCGAGGCGGGTCCCGTGGACCTGCGGGCGCTGGTCGACGCGGTGGTGGGTGCCACGTCCGATCCGCGTTGCCTCGTGGAACCGGGTCCCGGTCCGGTCCTGGCGGACGTGGACCTGCGGCGGATCGAGCGGGTGGTCGAGCACCTGCTCGACAACGCCTTGCGCCACGGGATCGGGGCCACCCGGATCGTCGCACGCGTGTGGGGTGACGACGAGTCGGTCCACCTCAGCGTCGAGGACGATGGCCCGGGACTCCCGGACGAACTCGTCCAGCGCGCGTTCGATCCGTTCGTGCAGGGCGAACGGGCCGTGCACGGGGCGTCTCCCGGTGTGGGCCTGGGGCTCGCGCTCGTGGCGGAGTTCGCCCGCCTCCACGGAGGGGACGTCACGTGCGAGAACGGGTCCGAGCGCGGCGTCCGGTTCACCGTGTCGCTGCCTCGGACACTGCACGCTCGCGTCGCCCGGCGTGTCGTCGCGGCCTGACGCACCGGGTCGCCACGGCCGGCCGGGTGGGCCCGTGACCCTCCGTCAGCCGACCAGACGCTGCGCGACGGGTGCGAGCACCCGTTCGACGATCACGGCGTTGGTCAGCCCGACCGAGAGCACCGCGATCGCCAGGACCCCGACGGTGCCCACGACGCGCGGCCCGGGTTCGGTTGCCTGCTCGACGATGTCCTCCTGCGGGGGACGCACGAAGATCTGTTCGAACAGGCGGACGAAGTAGGCGAGCGTGAGCACGCTCGAGCCGACGATGACCGCGGCGAGCACCCACTGTCCGCGGTCGACGGTCGCCCACACGAGGTAGAACTTGGAGAAGAACCCGGCGGTGGGCGGGATGCCGACCATCGAGGACGCGACCACCGCGAACCCGGCCATGGTCCACGGCATCCGAGCACCCAGTCCGGCGAATCGGGAGATCTCCTTGAGCCCGGTGCGCTGGATGATCCCACCGGCGACCAGGAACAGGCCGCTCTTCATGAGGGCATGGTTGAGCACGTGCAGGAGTGCTCCGATGAGCGCGAGTCGGGAACCGAGCCCGATGCCCACGCCGATGTAGCCCAGTTGGGCGACCGTCGAGTAGGCGAGCATCCTCTTGATGTCGGTCTGTCGGATCGCGAGGACCGACCCCACCACGATGCCGGCCGCACCGAACCAGGTGAGCGCGACACCGACGGGGAGTCCTCCCTCGGTGAGGAACGTGGTCCCGTAGACGTCGTAGCCGATGCGGATGAGGGCGTAGGCGCCCGCCTTGACCTGCACGGCCGCGAGCAGGGCCGCGACCCCCGGCGGGGAGTAGCTGTGCGCGTCGGGCAGCCACACGTGCAGCGGGAACAGCGCCATCTTCAGTGCGAGCCCGAGGACGATCAGGGCCAGGGAACCGAGGATGGTCGGAGACGTGGACAGTGCCGACAGGTGCGCCGCGGCATCGGCCATGTTGAGGGTGCCCGTCGAGAAGTAGACGAATCCGACACCCAGCAGGTACAGCCCGCTGCCGAGCGTCGCCAGCAGCAGGTAGCGGAAGCTCGCGAACACGGCACGTCTGCCGCCGAGGGACACCAGCGCATAGGTCGAGATGGCGTACACCTCGAGGAAGACGAAGAGGTGGAACAGGTCGCCGCTGAGCACCACGCCGACCAGCCCGCTCAGCAGCAGCAGCACCAGCGGGTAGAGCGGGACCCCTCGCGGCGGTGTGGTGTCGAACGCGGCGTGCACCGGGTACACGCAGATCAGCAGACCGATCAGCGTGATGATGCAGGCCATGTACGCCGACAGCGGGTCGACGACGTACTCGATGCCGATCGGTGGTGGCCAACCCCCCAGGTGATGGGTCAGGTCGCCGTCCCGAAGCACCACGACCATCGTGCTGACCGACATGGAGAGCGCGAGGGCGGTCGCGGCGATCGCGACGACCTGTCCGGCGACGGCACGCCACAGCCCGGCGAGCAGGGCGAGGACCGCGCCGAAGAGCAGCGGCAGCAGGATGAGGACCGGCAGCGCGCTCACGTCAGGCATCCTGTCGTGGTTCGTCGGTGTCGGTCCCTGCGAGCCGTGCCGTGATGACGTTCTCGTCGAACGTGCCGTGTTCCCGGTAGATGCGCACGAGCAGGGCGAGCGCGACTCCGAGCACCGCCACTCCGACGACGATGGCCGTGAGGATGAGCAGGTGGGGCAGCGGGTCGACGTACCGCGACGCGTCCGATCCGATCGACGCATCCACGATGGGAGCCGTGCCATCCTGCTGGAGGCTGCCATGGATGAAGAACACGAAGATCGCGCTCTGGAAGATCGTCAGGCCGACGAGTTTCTTCACGAGGTCGCAACGCGCGAACATCCCGTACATCCCGATGCTGAGCAGCACGAGGGCGAACACGTACATGTAGCGGTCGAGGAACAGGTCCATCACGTCCGGTCCCTCCACGCGAGCACGTCGAAGATCAGCAGGATGGAGCCGAAGACCGAGAGACCGACGGCTGCCTCCACGACGAGGATGCCGAGGTAGCGCATCCGGCTCGCGGCGACCCCGGCGACCTCGAAGGCGGCGTAGTCGAGCATGGCGCCTCCGGTCAGCAGGGGAGCCGCGGCGACGATCAGGAACACCAGCATTCCCGCACCCCCCGCCACGGGGCCCACCCACCGGGGTACGGCCCGGTGCACGGCATCACGGTCGAGGGTGAGCCGCGGGAGGATCACCGCGGCGGCGAGGAACACGCCGCCGGCGAAGCCGCCGCCGGGCCCGTAGTGCCCGTGGGCGATGACGTAGAGCCCGAACATCCCGATGAACGGACTGAGCACCGCGCACACGACGCGGACGATCTCGCTCGGGTAGGAGCCGATCACTGCTCGCCTCCGGGTTCGGTGGGATGCGCTGCGGAGTCCGGGTGCGCACCGTCGCCCGATGGCGGGTCGTCGTCGCGCCGTGACAGCACGAGGGCCACCGAGAGTGCTGCCGTGAGGATGACGAGCGTCTCACCCAGCGTGTCCAGCGACCGATAGTCGGCGAGCAGGGCGGTCACGACGTTGGGCGTCTGGGTGTCTCGCATCGAGTGTTCGAGGTAGTACTCGGCGATCCCGGTGCGTGTCGGGGCGTCGGGATCGCCCCGGTCGGGAAGCCCGGTGCTCGAGTACAGCATCAGGCCGAGGAACGCCGCGACGAGCGCCAGTACGACGAAGCGATGGTTGGGTCGTTCGCGGGCGGTCGAGTGGCGCGTCGTGACCATGATCGCCGCGACGAACATGACCCCGGTGAGTCCGGCACCCAGCGCCGCCTCGACGAGTGCGACGTCGAGCGCCTGGATCCCGGTGAACAGCAGGGCGACGAACAGGCTGTAGGACGCGAGCAGCGCCACGGCGGTCAACAGGTCGCGCACACGCAGGGCAAGCACCGCCGTGACGATGAGGACGGCGAAGATCAGGATGTCGACGGCGACGATCATGGCTCTGACCTCGCCGGTCCCCGGCCCGTGGGCATCCAGGGCTCGACGCCCGCGCGACGTGCGGCGCGCAGCAGGGCGTGCACGGCGGTCGGATTGGCCATCATCGAGAACAGCAGCACGAACGCGAGGCGCACGCCGCTGGCCAGGTCGATCGACGGGTGGAAGAACAGACCGGCCAGCACCAGCAGCAGCGCCAGGGTCTCGGAGGTCGCGACGGCGTGGGCTCGGGTGTACAGGCCAGGCAGGACGAACAGCCCGATGGCGCTGACGACCATGAAGAACAGCCCAGTAGAGATCAGCACGACGGCGACCGTGTTCATCGGTGTCGCTCCTCGTGGCTGCGGTGTTCGAAGTACCGACCGAGCGCGATCGGCAGGAGGAAGGCGAGCAGTGCGTAGGCCATTGCGATGTCGAGGAACAGGGCCGGGCGGTCGAACAGGAACCCGGACACGGCGATCACGGCCACACCGTTGACGGACACCAGTGCGATGGCGACCAGTCGGTCGAACACCGTCGGTCCCACCCACACCCGATGCAGACCCCCGCAGATGAGCACGACGACCACGAGCAGCACGGCGATCAGGAAGCTGTTCATCGGTCGACCTCCTCGTCGCTGAACGGTGCGGTCGCGGGTGACCCGGGTCCGTCGTGCAGCGCATCGGACGCACCGAACTCCCAGTCGACCTGGGGTCTGGGCTGATCCGGTTCGCGGAACACGGCGGCGACGCGGTTCTGCAGGCGTGCCGAGGTGATGTCCTCCACGGCGCTCGGGGTGAACGAGTGGACCGTCAACCGGTCCCGCTCGAGCTCCAGCGTGAGGGTCCCCGGCACGAGGGTGATCGAGTTCGCGAACATGGTGCGGGCAGCCGGGCTCTGCAGATCCGTCCGGAACCGCAGGATGCCCGGTTGGGCCGCGCGGCGTGGGTCGAGCACGATGCGGGCGACCTGCGTGGCACCGATGATCATGCGCCCGAACATCCACCCGACGTAGATGAGCAACCAGAACGGGTGGACTCGACGGTGGGTGGCCGGGTCTCCCACCGTCGACGCCAGTAGCCGCCCTCCGAACCAGGTGCACACGGCCGCCGACACCACACCCATGCCGAGGAACAGTGCGTCGAGGTGCCCGGACAGGGCGATCCAGAACCCCAGCAGGAGGACGTACAGCACGACCTTGCGCAGGAGTCTCATGAGAGCCTCAGCGTCAGCAGCAGCAGGAGGATGGCGACCCCGAGCAGGGACATCCCGAGCACCCACGTCGGGTAGACCGGTGGGTTGGTGCCTCGTGCGGCGGGCAGTCGCTCATGCAGCAACGTTCGAACCCGGGCGAACGCCGCACCGGCACGGTCTCGCGATGCGTCGAGTTGGCTGGACGACGGCCCGGTGCCGGTGATCCACGCCCGGAATCCAGGGCCGGGTGCGCGGTACACGAGGTCGGTCTCGAGGCTGATCGTCGCCTGCGCAGACAGCTTCGACCGCAGCAGCCAGAATCCGAGCGCGGCGAACACCAGGATCTGGGACTTCTCGACGATCTTCGTGAGCGTGTAGGGGTCGTGGTCGACCGCGTGGGGGAGCAGGTCGAACAGCAACGTCGGGTGGACACCGATCAGGAGGTTGAGCAGGGCGCTCAGCCCCATGGCCACGTACATCGTCGTCGGGACCGGGCCGACCCGGATGCGGTGGCCGTCGTTCGAGCGTGGCCCTGCGCCCTCGTGACCGAACCAGGTCCCGAAGGGCAGCTTCAGGCCGGTGTGGAGGAACGTGCCGACGGACGCGACCTTGAGCAGCAGCACCACCACGACGGTGCGTTCGTCGAGTCCCACCGCGTACACGGCCAGTTCCTTGGTCACGAAGCCGCTGAACAGAGGCACGCTGGAGATGGACACGGCGCCGATCACGTACAGGGCAAGCACCCCGCGCATCCGGTTGGCGATCCCCCCGAGCTCGGACATCTTCGCCCGTCCGGTCGCGTGGATCACCGCACCGGCGCCCATCAGCAGCAGGCCCTTGTACAGGATGTGCGCGAACGCGTGGGCGGTTGCCCCGTTGATCGCCATCTCGGTGCCGATGCCGATGGCAGCGACCATGTAGCCGACCTGACTGATGATGCTGTACCCGAGCAGTCGCCGGATGTCGTTCTCCAGCATCGCGTACACGAGGCCGTAGAGCGCCATCACCACACCCAACCACACCAGCAGCTCGAGCCCGGGGAATCCGCGAGCAAGCGCGTACACGGCGGCCTTGGTGGTGTAGGCCGACAGGAACACGGTCCCGGCGACACTGGCCTCTGGGTAGGCATCTGGCAGCCAGGCGTGCAGGGGAGGTGCGGCCGCGGAGATGAGGAAGGCGATCAGGATCAGCGCAGCCGCCGGCCCCATCTCGAGCGCGCTGAACGTCAGGGATCCGGTGTCGGCCAGGTGCCACATCGCGCCGGCGAGCAGCAGCTTGCCGCCGACGAGGTGGACGTACAGGTAGCGCATCCCGGCGCGGTCACTGTTGCCGCCGCGGCGGTTGAGGATCACGAACGTCGAGGCGATTGCCTTGATCTCCCAGAACACGAACAGGGTCAGGAGGTCGCCGGCGAACACGACCCCCATCGCGGCCCCGGCATACGCCAGCACCGACGTTGGTTCGCGGTCGCGCACGATCGCGATGCCGTAGATGCCGGCGATCAGGGCCGCGATGGCGAAGATCCAGCCGAACGCGAGCGCCAGCCGATCGGCCCGCATCGGTTCGACCTCGAACCCGAGCCAGGTCGTGGTCACCGACGTCGACGCATCGATCCCGGCGACGAGCGCGAGGGAGACGAGCGGGGCCACGACGAGCAGGACCTGGGTGACTCGACGCGGCGTCCACCAGACCAGGGCCGCGGCGATCAGCAGCGGCAGGCCCGGGTGCATGAGCAGTTCACCCACGCAGGTCCCCCTGCTCGTCAGCGGGGACGTCGTCGGGCCAGTGGTCCTCGGGACGCTGGATGAGCACCGCGCCGAGCCACCTCGAGACCAGCACGATCACGATGCACCCGAACAGGCCGATCGCTGCCGAGTAGCCCGGAACGTGCGAGGAGCCCACGAGCAGGTCGACGACCACGGCGAGGACGGCGAGGCAGGCAGTGACGACGACGGCACGGCGGTTCATCCGGCACCTCCCGTGATCGCCCCGGCCACCCCGGCGGCCAGCTCCTGGATCCCGAACAGGTCCCCGAGTCCGAGCAGAAGCGCCACGGCCGCGGTGATCGACAGCGGTACGACCATGAGTGGCGACGCGTCGACGCTCGTCGCCACTGCCTCCGCCGATTCCCGCGACGGGCGGAAGAAGGCGCGGTGCACGATCGGGAACAGGTAGGCGGCGGTCAGCAGGCCCGAGCCGACCATGAGTGCGGCGAACACGTGCGCGTCGGCCTCCCAGGCGCCCAGCACGAGGGTCGCCTTGCTCGCGAAGCCACCAAGGGGAGGTAGCCCGGCCAGTCCCAAGGACGCGACGGCGAAGGCCGTCATCGTGAACGGCATGCGTCGCCCGATGCCGTCGAGCTGGCTGACGCGGTCGAAACTGGTGTGGACGTAGATCGCGCCGGCACAGAAGAACAGGGTGATCTTGAGGAAGCCGTGATTGACGATGTGCAGCAGGGCACCCTCGATCGCGTGGCGTGACAGCAGCGCGAACCCGAGCACGATGTAGGCAAGGTGGGCGATGGTCGAGTACGCGAGCCGACGCTTCAGGTGGTCCTGGCGCAGCGCGATCACCGACGCGACCACGATGGTCGTGCCTGCGACGACGGCGAGCAGGGTCGTGACGAACGCGCCTGACAGGACATCGGGTCCGAACACGAACCCGATGAGACGGCCAAAGGCGAACACGCCGGCCTTGACCACGGCGACCGCGTGCAGCAGTGCACTCACGGGCGTCGGGGCCACCATCGCCGCCGGCAACCAGGCGTGCAGCGGCATCAGACCGGCCTTTGTGCCGAATCCGATGGCGAAGAGCAGGAATGTGACGACCGTGAGCCCGGGGCCGAGCGTGTCACCGACGAACCCGCCGGCCGCGAACGTGACCTCGCCGGTGGTCGCCACGACGATGACCAGGCCGAGCAGGACCAGTACCCCGCCCGAGAGCAGGAACCCCAGGTACCGGCGACCGGCAGCGATCGCGGCGTCGTTGCCCTTGTGGGTGACCAGGGGGTACGTCGACGCGGTGAGCAGTTCGTAGAAGACGAAGAAGGTGAACAGGTCGCCGGCAAACGCCACGCCGAACGCCGTCGACAGACACAGTGCGTAGAACACGTAGAACCGGGTCTGGTTGCCCTCGCGACCGCCACGCATGTACCCGATGGCATATGCGGAGGCCAGCACCCACAGCAGCGAGGCGAGCAGCGCGAACAGCAGGCCCATGCCGTCCGCGGCAAGCGACAGTTCGAAGCCGGGGATCAGTTCGCCGAGCGACACCGTCGGCACGCCACCGGCCAGCACGGTGGGCAGCAGCGAGGCGACCACGGCGAACGTGACCGCCGCACCCCCGAACAGGATGGAGTCGCGCAGGTTCACCCATCGCCGCGTGGCCACGATCAGCAACGCGGTCACGCCCGGGATCGTGACCGCGACCAGCGGTAGCAGCGAACGAACGGTTCCCATCACCATCCAGGGTCAGGTGTCGCGACGGCGCGGAACGCAGCGTAGTCAACGGCTCACGGGCCCCGTCGCGGCACCCGTGCGCGCCAGCGTCGGCTCAGCGCGTGCGCAGGGACGCGAGTTCGGGGCCCGGGTCGGCGACGTCCGTCAGGCGGGCGTGCTGGCCCGTGCCGGGTTCGGCGATCTCGAGGGCCCGCAGGGCCCACCGGGATGCGTCCTGCTCGTCCCCGGACTGCAGCGCCGTCTCGATGAGGCCGTCGATGACGTCGAGCACCCGACGACGCAGGCGCAGACGATGCTCGACGACCCAGTCCTCGTCGTGGTCGGGCAGCAGTTCGGCATAGTGGTCCACCGCGGTGCGCGCCGCGATGACGTCGATCGTTCCGTCCTCGCGGCGTGTCGACAGGGCTTCGCGCGCCAGGGAGACGAACGCGGACACGTCGAGCCGAGCGCCGGCCACGAAACCGATCGTCTCGTCGTCGCGGGTGACGATCTGGGGTGTGGGTCCCAGTCGGTGACGCACGCTGTCGATGCGGCCGTGGACCTCTCGGGGATCGTCGGTCGGCCACAGGACCTCGGCAACGGCATGCTGGTGGAGTCGCCCGCCACGGACGGCGAGGAGCCGCACCAGGCGTTCCGCGACACCCTGCCGCAGCGGGGCCTCGTCTCCGTCGACGAACACGGCGAAGCGTCCGAGGGCCTGGATCTCGATCTCCGGCCTCCCTCGGGCACCGGACGCTGCCTGCGCATCGCTGGCGAGTCGACCGAGCAGGGTGGAGGTGTCGTCCACGAACGCCAGGGCGTCACGATCGTCGAGCAGTCGGGCGATACGGGCACCCTCGTCGAGGTCCGCCCGGGCACGGAGGAGCTGTCCGCGGCGCGCGTGGACCCGGGCACGATGGACGAGCGCCAGCGACGTCAACCGCGGCTCACCGCCCGCGTGGGCGACGGCCCGGTCGAGTTCGTCCGCCGCGACGTCGTACGCGCCCGACGGGATCGTCACGGCCGTGGCCAGCAGCGTGGAGGCGAGTCCGGCCAGCCAGCGTTCTCCGCCCTGTTCGTAGAGGTCGATCGCCGTGTCCAGGTGTTCTCGTGCGCGGACCTGCCAGCCGTCGGCGTTCCGACGGGCCTCGACCAGGCCCAGTCCCTCGTGGAGGCGGGCAGCGACGTCCGCGTGTCGTGGACGAGTCAGCGGGACGAGTTCGCGCATGCGGGTCTCGACCATGTCGAGGCGATCGACGGGTCCGTGGGCACCGTCGCGCAGCCGCTCTGCCTCGAAGGCCTGGCGGAGCGCAGGTCGCACCTCGTCGCCGCGCGCGTGCACGACCCGCAGGACGTCGTGCACCCGGTCGGGACGACCGACGGCATGCCAGTGCCTCACGAGTGCGAGCAGCAGCTCCGGACGTGCCGCGATGACCTCGTCGGGCAGGGCAGCGATCAGGTCCGCGTGATCATGGGTGTGCAGGGCGAGGCACGCGTCGGTGTGGTCGAGCAGCACTCGCGCGGCGCGGGACTCGTACCCGGCGGCGAGCAGGGTGCGCACCGCCGTACGCAGCTCGCCGACCTCCAGCTGGTGTTCGGCCGCGCGCCGCAGCGTGCGGCGACTCGCGGTGCCGTGTGCGCGCAGCTCGTCGCGCACCGGGTCCGCGAACCGGATGCGTCCCGAGGCGTCGGCGCGGGCCAGGCCGGCCGTCACGGCGATGTCCAGGACCGATGGTCGACGGGTGGTGCGTGCGGCGAGTGTCTCGTCGATCCAGGGCAGCCCCGCCATCTGGGCGAGCGCGCGGCGGCCCCGTCGTGACATGCGTGCGAGCAGGTGGCTGGTCACCGTGGTGACGACCCGAGGACGGGCGGCGAGGCGTGCGAGTTCACGGTGGCGCAGGTCCGGGTCCTGCATGCGGGCGAGGTGCTGTGCAGCAAGTCCGAGATCCAGTGCCCGGCCGTGTGTCGCGTGCATCACGGCGTCGATCCCACGGGGCGGCAGGTCGAGCCGAAGCAGGCCGTTGACGTACGCAGCAACCTCGTCGCGGGTGAACGCCAGGGCGCGCTCGCTCACGGTCTGGGAGGTCAGCAGCCCGAGGCGTGCCACGGCCCCCTCCCGGTGGCGACTCAGCACCACCAGGTGCTGTCCTGCAGGGATCGACGCCGCGAACCGCGTGAGGGCGTCCACCGCGTCGTCGTCGAGGGCGTGCGCGTGGTCGACGACGAGCAGGACCGGATCACGGCTGACCCGAAGGTGCTCGGCGAGCGCCGCGAGCATGTCCGACGGATGGACGTCGCGCGCGATGAGCGTGGTGGCGGCGTCGGTGAATCCGGCGGCGGTCAACCCTTCGTGCATCCGTGCGACCAGCGCCTCGAGGTGTCCGTCCTGTGGAGTGATCGTCGCGACTGCCAGGGGACGCTCGAGGCGTTTCGACAGTTCTGCGGCGAGCACGCTCTTGCCCGTGCCAGCCGCGCCGTGGACGACGAGGACCGGCGCGAGCTTGTGGCGAGCGAGGAGACGAGGTCGGGGAAGGTGGGGTTCGGGGAGCACGGTGGCGGTCCTGGTGGCGCGGCACCCGGGAGATGGATGCCGGTCTGGGTCGGGGAAGGGGTCGGGCGCTACTCCTGCACGCCATCGCTGATATAGCGGTCCTTGATGCTGTCCACGACGGAGGCATCCGCGAGTGTGGTGGTGTCTCCGAGCTGGTTGTCCTCGGCGATGTCCTTGAGCAGGCGACGCATGATCTTGCCGGATCGCGTCTTGGGCAGGTCGGCGGTGAACAGCACGGAAGCGGGCTTCGCGATGGGGGAGATCATCGTCGCGACGTGGTTGCGCAGTTCGGTGGCCAGGGCCTCGTCACCCTCGATGCCTCCACGCGGGGTGACGAACGCGGCGATGGCCTGACCCGTCTGGGCGTCGGCACGACCGATCACGGCGGCCTCGGCGACGGACGGGTGACTGACGAGTGCCGACTCGACCTCCGTGGTCGAGATCCGGTGCCCGGACACGTTCATGACGTCGTCGACGCGGCCCAGCAGCCAGAAGTAGCCGTCGTCGTCGCGCTTGGCGCCGTCCCCGGCAAAGTACCGCCCGGGGAAGCGTGACCAGTACGTCTCGCGGTAGCGCTCGTCGTCGCCCCAGATGCCTCGCAGCATGGAGGGCCAGGGCTGGTCGAGCACGAGGTAGCCCCCGCCGGGCACGTTGACCGGGTTGCCCTGGTCGTCGACGACGTCGGCGGAGATTCCGGGCAGGGGGAAGGTTGCCGATCCGGGCTTGGTCGTGGTGAGCCCGGGAAGGGGCGAGATCATGATCGCGCCCGTCTCGGTCTGCCACCACGTGTCGACGATCGGGCAGCGCGCACCGCCGATGTTCGCGTGGTACCACATCCACGCCTCAGGATTGATGGGCTCGCCCACGCTGCCGAGCAGGCGCAGGCTCGACAGGTCGTGTCCGGCCGGGTGGTGGTCGCCCCACTTCATGAACGCGCGGATCGCCGTCGGCGCCGTGTAGAGCTGGGTGACTCCGTACCGCTCGACGATCTCCCAGAACCGGTCCTCGGCGGGATGGTTGGGCACGCCCTCGTACATGACCGAGGTCGCTCGGTTCGCGAGCGGCCCGTAGACGATGTAGCTGTGGCCGGTCACCCATCCGATGTCGGCGGCGCACCAGTAGACGTCGGTGTCCGGGTGCAGATCGAACACGTACTGGTGGGTGAAGGCGACCTGGGTGAGGTAACCCCCGGTCGTGTGCATGATGCCCTTGGGCCGGCCGGTGGTCCCCGAGGTGTACAGCAGGTACAGCAGATCCTCGGCGTCCATCGGCTCCGCGGGGCAGTCCGCCGACTGCGCGTCGACGACGTCGTGCCACCACACGTCACGTCCGTCGACCATCTCGACGTCGTTCTCCCCGCGTCGGACGACCAGCACCTTCTCCACGGAGGGGGTGTCGGTCAGCGCCTCGTCCACTGCAGGCTTGAGCGGGGCGACGCTGCCACGACGCCATCCGCCGTCGGCGGTGACGACCACGCGGCACGTCGCGTCGTTGATGCGGTCGCGAAGGGCGTTGGCGGAGAACCCACCGAACACCACGGAGTGGACCGCGCCGATGCGTGCGCACGCGAGCATCGCCACAGGCAGTTCCGGGATCATCGGCATGTAGATGGCGACCCGGTCGCCCTTCTCCACCCCCAGGGCCCGCAGCGCGTTCGCGGCCCGCTGGACGTCGTCGAGCAGCTGGGCGTAGGTGATGGTCCGGGTGTCGCCGGGTTCACCTTCCCAGTGGAAGGCGACCTGGTCTCCGTGGCCGGTCAGGACGTGGCGGTCGACGCAGTTGTGGCTGACGTTGAGGCTGCCGCCCACGAACCACTTCGCGTACGGCGAGTCCCACTCGAGCACCGTGTCCCACGGTTCGAACCAGTCGAGGGCTCGTGCCTGCTGCTCCCAGAACGCCAGCCGATCACCGTCGGCCTCGTCGTGGAGCGACGAGTCGCTGATCAGCGCATGGTCGCGGGCGTCGTCGGACGGCGGGAAGGTGCGTGCCTCCCGCAGCAGGTCTTCGATCGCATCCTTGGCCACTGGTTCTCCCTTCCCGTGGCACGGTCGCTCAACGTAGTACGCCGAACCACGGGTGGGAACCGCGATCTGGTGACGGGTGGGAACTCAGCCGCGTGCACCACCCGTGAAGTGCCAGCGTCGCAGGTGCATCGACGGGCAGATCACCATCCCCGGACCGAACTCCGCGTCTGCATACCGGTCGTCGTCGCCGATCTGGAGCACGTTGCCGCCGGACAGGGCCTCGACGAACGGCTGGGTGAAGCGCAGGTCGGCGACGGCCCGGGTGACCTGCCCGTCCTCGATGAGGAACGTGCCGTTGCGCGTCAGGCCCGTGACCACCTGCGTCCTCGGGTCGAGCACGCGGCAGTAGTGGAACTGCGTGACCAGCAGTCCGCGCTCAATCGACGCGACCATCTGTTCCGGTGGTGTGGTTCCGGCGCGCAGGACCAGGTTGGTCGGGATCGCGCCGTGTGCCTCGCCGCCGGGCACGCCGTTGCCCGTGGAACGTGTCCCGGCCCGCGCAGCGGTTCGGCGGTCGTGCGCCAGTGCACGCGTCACCCCGTCCTCGATCAGGCCGAGGGTGGTTCGGGGCGTGCCCTCGGCATCGAAGGGGAGCGAGATGCCCCTGGCGTCGAACGGATCCTCGGTCAGGTGGATCGCCCGGTCGAACTGCTGCTCATCGAGGCGGGCGAACGATGCCCCGTCGAGGTGTGCCTTCGCGTTGAACCCGTACACCGCGAGGAACACCAGCAGGGTCGCGACCGCCTCCGGCCCGAGCACGACCTCGAGGATCCCCGGGTCGAGGTCGAGCGGGTCGACGCCGCGCCGTGCCCGGTCCGCGGCCTGTGCACCGATCGCCCCGGCATCGAGGTCGGCGATCCGCCGAGAGGTCTGGTGGGCGCTGCCGGCGGACGTGGGTGTCTGGTGGATGCCGTCGAGTGTGGCGCGGGTCGTCTGGCCGCTGGCCCGTGCACCCGCGGTCGAGGCGAACGCGGCCCACGTGGCGGCGGTGTCGAGGTAGCCCGCTGCCGACAGGGCCGGGTCGGCAGCGACGAACTGGCGGACGCCCTCGGCGCGCTCAGC
>JBBDIX010000044.1:20875-26422 GCA_040880235.1 Nitriliruptoraceae bacterium | reverse complement strand
CGCTCAGTGAGGTGCGTCGAGAGCTCGCCACCCTGCTCGAGCGCCTGACCACGGAGCGCGGAGCGTGAGCGTGGAGGCGGCCGGGCACCCGGTCACCCCGAGGGGTTCCCCGCGACGGTCGCCCGTGGCGTGGGTACTGCTCGGACTCCTGCGCCTCTATCGGTGGACGGCGCTGGTGCGGTCACCACGATGCCGTTTTCACCCGTCCTGTTCAACCTATGCCGTCCAGGCCGTGCGTGAGCACGGGGCCCTGCGTGGGTCCTGGCTCGCCATCCGACGCCTCGGACGCTGCCACCCGTGGAATCCGGGTGGCGTCGACCACGTCCCGCCCAGGAGCAGTGCATCGTGACCGGACTCCGCGACAGTGTGCTCTCCGTGTTCGAGGGCATCCTCACGTTCTTCCACGACGCGTTCGTCCCCCTGCTCGGGGCGCACAGCTGGGGGTGGGCGATCGTCGCCCTGACGCTGATCGTCCGGATCCTGCTGCTGCCGCTGGCGATCAAGCAGACGCGGTCCATGCGCGCGATGCAGAAGCTGCAGCCCCACATCAAGGAGCTGCAGAAGAAGTACAAGGTTGATCGCTCCCTGATGAAGAAGGATCCGGAGCAGTACAAGGCGAAGCGCGCAAAGCTCAACGAAGAACTCATGGGGCTGTATCGGCGGGAGGGCGCAAACCCCATGGCGAGCTGCCTGCCCCTGCTCGCGCAGGCCCCGGTGTTTCTTGCGCTCTTCTGGACGTTGCGACGGATGAACGAGCTGGAGGGTCAGCCGTTCTACTTCTTCACGTCGGTCGGTGACATCGGGCTCGATGGCAGCGTCAGTGCGGCAGGATGGCCCGGCTGGCTGCTGATCGTGCTCATGTCCGGCACGATGTTCTGGTCGATGCGCCAGACCATGGCCCGGACGCCGGTGCAGTCGGACAATCCCATGGCCCAGCAGCAGAAGCTGCTGATGTATGCCATGCCGGTGTTCCTGGCCGTGGTGTCCTTCCAGTTCCCCCTGGGGATCCTGCTGTACTGGGTGACGACCAACAGCTGGCAGGTCGCGCAACAGGCCATCATCCTGCGCGATGTCAAGAATGACCCGGAGGAGCCCGGGCCCCCAGATGCGGGCTCGGAGGCTCCCAGACCGCACTCCCCCGGGGCCTCGTCGGGCCGGAAGCGTCCAACACGTGACGAGGATCCCACGCCGGATGCACCGACGAATGACGCTGGGCACGAGGGCACGGACGAGCAGCGGGACGACGACGATTCGCGTACGGGCGCCCCGTCCACCGGAAGCGACGAGACCGACGAAGCTCGCAGGCAGCCGAAGAGGGATCATCTTCCACGCCGCCGACGCGACGACGAACGATGACCAAGGAGCTCAGCATGTCCCAACAACTTCACGAGGCCGACGAACTGCAGACGGCCGTTGCCGCGGCCGTTGCGGCGCTCGTTGGTGCACCGGTGCAGGACGTCGAAGTTCGGATCGACGCGCCGGGCGCAGAGGCGCTCGAAGGCCCGTTCGGCGTCTCGATCTCCATGAGCCCGGCGGCTGCCGACGTTTCACAGGCGGAGCCGGACGCAGAAGCGGTTGCTCGGTCGGACGAGACCGGTCACCTGCCTGCAGCGCCGCCACGGCCCGACCGTGGGGACTCGCGCACGTCCGGTGAGGATCACGACGACGACGTGACACCAGAGGAGCTCGATGAGGAGGCGGAGGCGGCTGCGGACTTCCTCGAGGGTCTGCTCGATGCGCTGGACCTCCCCGGCGACCTGCGAATACGCATCCTCGAGGATCGCGCCGAGGTCGAGATCGCTGAGATGGGGACGGGAGCGCTCATCGGACGGCGCGGTCAGACACTCGACGCGGTGCAGGAACTCGTTCGGTGTGCGCTCCAGCGGCGGTTCGAGCGTCGGACGCGGGTACAGGTGGATGCGGAGTCCTACCGTGCTCGCCGGCTCGAAAAGCTGATGGAGAAGGTTGAGGAGGCCGTTGACGAGGCGCTGAAGACGGGCGACGAGGTGCGGCTGGAGCCCATGGATGTGTTCGAACGCAAGGCGATCCACCGGTACGTCGCGTCGGTCGACGGTGTGTTCAGTCGCAGCCATGGGCGCGAACCGGGGCGCCGCGTCGTGGTGGTCCCGGGCGACGACGAGTGACACCGGCAGTTGCGCACGGCGGCCCCGGGTCCTGCGCCCGGGGCCGTGCTGTGTGTCGGGTGCGTTCCACGTGGAACAGTGGGACGGTGTTCCACGTGGAACCTGCCGAAGTCGCGCGAACGTTCCACGTGGAACACGCCGGATGCGGCCCCGATCCGGAATCAGCTTCAGGAGGTGCGACACCGTGACGGACGAAGACGCGACGAACCGCACGGGCGACGACGCCATCGCGCGGTACGCCAAACGGGTTGAGCGATCACCGCACAACCTGCTCTCGGCGCGCGGCATTCTCGAACTCCGGACCCGACACATTCCGGAGGCGTCGGCATTCGCTCGGATCCTGCCCCCAGGACCTGGCCGCGTCCTCGATGTCGGCACCGGCGGGGGTCTGCCCGGAGTGGTCGTTGCCATCGTTCGCCCGGACCTCGAGGTCCACGTCCTCGAGGCAACCAGCAAGAAGGCGGCCTTCCTCACGGGGGTTTCGTCAGAACTGGAGGGAGCATTCACGGTGCACTCGGGACGCGCGGAGGAACTCGTCCAGCGATCCGAACTGCGCGGCGCGTTCGACGTGGTCACCGCACGTGCGGTCGCACCGCTCGAGCGCCTCGCACCCCTCTGTGTCGGGTTTCTGCGGCCGGGAGGGCGGCTGTACGCGATCAAGGGCGCGCGCTGGCCGGAGGAGCTCGCGCTGGCGCGGGGCGTCATCGCGAAGCTCGGCATGGAGGTCGTGACGACCCCAGACGACGTGGATCCGGTGGCACCCGAGCCGCACGTCGTGATCCTGCAGCGCCGCTCCTGACGGAGTCCTGCGGCGTGCAGGTGCGGTCGGGCCCACGGGTCCGGGATCACGGGTGGCGGAGGGCAGGGGTCGCGCTAGGATCGATTCCGTGCCCGATGCCCGCGGGGATTCCCGCGTCGTCGGGTCATGCTCGGTCACACCGGTGTCGGACCTGGAGTCGCGATGGACCCGATCACGCCCGAACGGACTCGGTCCGCCGTGATCGTCAGTGTCGCCAACCAGAAGGGCGGCGTCGGCAAGACCACCACCACCATCTCCATCGGGGCAGCACTCGCGATGTATGGCGTCCGTGTCCTGCTGGTCGACCTCGACCCCCAGGGCAATGCGTCGACCGGGCTGGGACTGCGAGTGGAGCGCGATCAGGAGAGCACCTACAGCGTGCTGTTGCAGGCCGTCGACGTGGCCGAGGCAATCGTGCCCTCGGAGGTCGATGGACTCGACGTCCTGCCCTCGTCGCTCGAGCTCGCGGGGGCCGAGGTCGAGCTCGTGTCCGCGATGTCGCGGGAACAGCGCCTTCGCCGGGCGCTCGAGAAGGTCGCCGACCGCTACGACGTCATCTTCATCGACTGCCCGCCCTCACTTGGTCTGTTGACCATAAACGCGTTCGTGGCCTCTGATCAGGTTCTGGTCCCGATCCAGTGTGAGTACTACGCGCTCGAGGGTCTCGGCCAGCTCATGCGCACCGTGCAACTCGTCAGTGAGAACCTCAACCGCGAACTCGAGGTCGGAGGCGTCGTCCTGACGATGTTCGATGCACGGACCAATCTCGCACAGCAGGTGGTCGACGAGGTACGGGCGTACTTCGGCGATCGTGCGTATCCGACGGTCGTGCCGAGGAGTGTCCGCCTGTCCGAGGCACCCAGCTACGGGCAGCCCATCACGGTGTTCGATCCCGAGAGCCGGGGCGCGCAGACCTACGTCCAGCTGGCCCGCGAGATCGCGGCACGACTCAATCTTCCCATGCGACCGCCCGCGGACGATCCGACACCAGGAGCAGACTCATGAGCGCGCAACGCCGTGGGGGACTGGGCAAGGGACTTGCTGCGCTGATCCCTCCGGATCAGGGCCCCGGGTCGCCGATGTCCGCGACGTCTGCAGAGGTCCCGATCTCGAGCATCCGGACCAATCCGCGGCAGCCGCGGGAGGTCTTCGACGACGAGGAGCTCGAGGGCCTCGCGGTGTCCCTGAAGGACGTCGGGATCCTGCAGCCCCTGGTCGTGCGACCACATCCCGACGGCGACGGCTACGAACTCGTCGCCGGTGAACGCCGACTGCGCGCGGCTGGCATCGCCGGGTTGGAGACCGTTCCGATCGTGGTCCGCCACACCGAGGATGGCGACCTGCTCAAGGAAGCCCTGATCGAGAACATCCACCGCGTGCAGCTCAACCCCCTGGAGGAGGCCGCGGCCTATCAGCAGCTTCTCCAGGAGTTCGGGTTCACCCAGGAGGAACTCGCGACCCGCCTCGGGCGCTCGCGCCCGCTGGTCAGCAACACCCTGCGACTGCTCGGGCTGCCTGCGGGTGTTCAGCGCCGCGTGGCGGCCGGTGTCCTGTCCGCCGGCCACGCCAAGGCGCTGCTCGCGCTCGAGACCGCGGCGGAACAGGAGCGCATCGCCGACCGCGTGGTGGCCGAGGGCCTGTCGGTGCGGGCCACCGAGGAACTGGTTCGGGTGCGCCTCATGGATGACTCGTCACCGTCGGGCAGGACAGGGCGTGGCCGAAGCCGCAACCTCCAGGCTCCCGGGCTGCTCGAACTTCAGGATGACCTGTCCGACGCCCTCGAAGCACGCGTTCGCATCACGATGGGAGCGAAGCGCGGGAAGATGCAGGTGGAGTTCACGTCTGTGGACGATCTCGAACGCATCGTGGGCATCATCGCCAACGGGCTCGGGGGATCGGGTCGTTCACCGGTGAGACCTGCCGCGCTCGATGACCTGGACGACTGACCAGGTCATTCGGCCGTTGCGTGGGCCTCGAGCCGTTCGACGCCGCCGTCGGCGTCGCCGAGCAGGGCCACGTTCGCCATGTCCAGGAAGAGGCCGGTGCACACGACGCCCGGAATCGCACGAAGCTCCTGCTCCGTCGACCAGAGATCAGCGATGCCGCCTGCGAGGTGGCAGAAGAGCACGGCGTTGCCGTTGTCCGTGGGCGTGAGACCCTCGGCGCGCGTCGTGACCTCGAATCCCAGGGCGGCGATGTTCCGCGTCACCGGCGCCACCGCGAAGGGCACCACCTCGACGGGCAGCGGGAACGAGTCGCCGAGCCGGTCGACGACCTTGTCCACGGTCGCGATCACCACGAACTCGCGCGCCATGGCGGCCACGACCTTCTCACGCAGCAGTGCACCGCCCCCGCCCTTCACCAGGCGCAGCGCGGTGTCGAGTTCGTCCGCACCGTCCACGGCGAGATCGACCTGCTCCACGTCTGCGGTACCGACCAGCTCGATGCCGTGTCGACGGCAGGCCTCGGCCGTGGCCTCGGAGGTGGGGATTCCCCGTACGTCCAGCCCGCGGGCCGCGAGCTCGTCGAGGAAGAACGCGACGGTCGACCCGGTGCCCAGGCCGAGCACCATGCCGTCGGTCACCAGGTCTGGGGGGGGCCCCG
>JBBDIX010000044.1:0-20865 GCA_040880235.1 Nitriliruptoraceae bacterium | reverse complement strand
CGACGGCACGGTCGTCGACGCAGACGGGCTGGCGGCCGCCATCGCGGCCGCCTGCTTCGCTCGGGTCACGTCTGCCTCCATTCCGTCACGAGTTCGCTGAGCTCCCCGAGGCCCTCGAGGGAGAGGTCCGGGACGAAGCCGTCGGGCGGCTCCTGCAGCTGGCCCCAGGGGCCGCGACGGAGCCAACACGTTCGTGCGCCCGACACCGAGGCGGGCAGCACGTCGTTGTCGAGCCGATCGCCCACGTACAGCACGCGTTCGGCCGAAACGCCCAGGCGTGCGAAGAGCGCCTCGAAGAACGCGAGATCGGGCTTCTCATGGCCGAGTTCATCCGACGTGACGATGTCGTCGCAGCCGAGGTCGAGCGCCTGCAGCTGTGCCGTGCGCGATGCCGGTTGGTTGCCGGCGAGCACGACGGTCAGGCCCGCCGCGTGCAGTTCGTCCAGGCAGGTCCGCACGTCGGGGTGCAGGTCTTCGGCACCGAGCCCGCCGAGCCGGGCCTCGTGCTCGACGAGCAGCGACTCCCACTCGACGTTCGGTGCGAGATGGGCGAACACGTCGCGGTGGTCACCCCCCTGACTGATGGCTGCGCCGAGCACGGCCGCGAACGTCAGCGGCGTCACCCCGATCAGGTCTGCCCAGACGGCCCAGACGCGTGTCTCGTCGACGATGACCTCGCCGATGTCGAACGCGATCACGTCCGGGGCAGGCGGCAGCTCGGGCGCCTCGTCGGGCGCCGATGGTTCGTCGCTCACGACGCGTCGCGCAGGGCGAGTTCGACGAGCTGGACACACAGGGCGTCGAACTCGATGCCGGCCGCCGCGGCCGCCATCGGCAGCAGGGACGTGCTCGTCAGGCCGGGGCAGGTGTCGAGCTCGAGGATCCAGGGCACCCCGTCACGGTCCACGATCATGTCGGCACGTGACACGTGCCGCGCACCGATGGCGTCGTAGGCGGTCACGGCGGTGCGCTCACAGGTGCGACGCACGTCCTCGTCGAGGCGGGCGGGGACGTGGAACTCGGTGGCCCCGGCGGTGTAGCGCGCCGCGAAGTCGTAGGTGCCCTCCTTGGGCCGGATCTCCACCGAAGGCAGGGCCTTCCCGTCGAGCACCGACACCGCCACCTCGGTGCCCTCGACGAAGCGTTCGATCAGCACCACGTCCGCAAAGCTGAACGCGCCGATGATGGCCTGGGGCAGCTGCGCGGGATCCTCGACGACGGTGAGGCCCAGGGACGACCCGCCGGTTGCGGGCTTGACGACCAGGGGAACCCCCAGCGCCGCGGCGACACGGTCGACGGCTGCGCTCGCACCCATGTCCCGGAACGCCTGCTGACTGAGGGTGACGCGCTCGGGCGTCGCCAGCCCCTGTCGTTGGTAGAGGCCCTGGGCGATCGGCTTGTTCCACGCCATGGAACTCGCCAGCACGTCAGGACCGGTGTAGGGCAGGCCGACGAGTTCCAGCAGGGACTGCACCGTGCCGTCCTCTCCGGTGGACCCGTGGAGCGCAAGGAACGCGACATCGAAGCCCCCGTTGTCGAGGATGCCGACGAGGTCGTGGTCCACGTCGATCCGCGTGACCTGATGGCCGCGATCCGCCAGGGCGTCGGCAACGCGGCCGCCCGAACGCAGGCTCACCTCGCGTTCGAGGGACAGGCCGCCGGACAGCACGGCGATCGATCGGGTGGGGGAGTTGGTCACGGCAGCATCACCTCGGAGGCTCGGCGGACGCGTCGGGGGAGGAGGAGTGGCCGTACACGGAGCGGACGAGTTCGATCTCGGCCTGGATCAGTTCGGCCAGTCGCACGACGCCCTCGTGGATCCGGTCGACGCTCGGGAAGCTGAAGCACAGGCGGGCCTGGTTGCTGCCCTGCCCGTCGGCGAAGAACCCCCGTCCGGGCACGTACGCCACCCGTTGCTGGACCGCGCGAGCGAGCAGTGCGGAGGTGTCGAGGGCCTCGGGCACGGTGAGCCACACGTAGAAGGCGCCGGTGGGATGCGTCCAGGACACGCCCTCGGGCATCTCCGCCGCGAGCGCGCCGAGCATCGCCACGGCCTTCTGGTGGTAGACCTCACGGAACCGCTTGACCTGCTCGCGCCACGGCTGCGTGCCCAGCCAGGACTCCACCACCATCTGCGTCAGGTTCGGAGGACACAGGTCGGCCGCCTCGCGCAGCACGATGAGCTTGTCGCGCATGGCGCGGGGTGCCACGAGCCAGCCGGTTCGCACGCCGGGCGCGAATATCTTGGAGACGGTCCCGACGTAGAGCACGCGGTCGGGCACCATCGAGCGCAGGGACGGGTAGGTCTGCCCGTTGAAGTCGAGCAGCCCGTACGGGTTGTCCTCGAGGATCAGCAGGTCCTCGGACTCCGCCAGCTCGGCCAGCTGCTCGCGACGGGGAACCGACAGGGACACCCCGGCCGGATTCTGGTGGTTGGGGATCGTGTAGACGTACTTCGCACGACGTCCCTCGCCGCGCAGTCGGGCGAGCTGGTCGGCCAGCGCGTCCACCTGCATGCCGTCGGCATCCATCGGGACGTGGTGCACGTCGGCCTGCAGGCTCGTGAGTGCGCCGATCCCTCCCACGTAGGTCGGGCCCTCGGCCAGGACGATGTCTCCCGGGTCGATGAGGCACGTCGCGACGAGTTCGAGTGCCTGCTGTCCACCGCTCGTGATGATGAGGTCGTCGGCGTGCGCGGGCACACCCTCCTCCCGCATCACGTCGACGAGGAGTTCTCGGAGTTCTCCGCGACCCTGTCCGACCCCGTACTGCAGGGCGGTCGCCCCGTGGTCTCGGATCACGCCGGCGACCACGGCCTCGACCGCCTCCATGTCGAGCTCGGACGTCGCGGGCATCCCGCCGGCGAACGACACCACCTCCGGGCGTGATGCCACGGAGAACAGGGCGCGGATCTCGGACGCGTTCATGCCGCGGACACGCGTCGCGTAACGCGTGAGGTACGGGTCCGTGTCGAGGCGCACGATCGATGCTCGATGGGGGCGGATCGGGCAGGGTGGAGGAGGATGCAGGGCCGTCGGGGGGCGCCGGGCAGTGCAGGCTACGATCGAGCGTATCGAGGCCATGCCAACGGGAGGTGGATGCCGAATGGGGGCTGCCGACTCCTGGACCAGCGACCACGATGTCGCGCGTGCGGAGGGGACGGATGCGACCCGCCCCGGCGCCGACTCGACGGGGAGTTCCGACGTCGAGGTGGCCCGACCCTGGGTGGCCGTGGGGGGATGGCGGCGCGCCGTCGTGGGGATCGTGACGGGACTGGTCGCCGGACTGACGATCAGCCGGTGGGTCGACCGCGACTGATCCGTGTTCGCCGGCGGGATCTGCGTGTCACGGGCCCCAGTCGTCCGACGGGGTCAACAGGTAGGCCGACAGTGCATCCACGCAGGCTCGGGCGACGTCGCGCTGCCCCGTCGTGCTGGTGAGCAGGGCCGAGTCCTCGGGGTTGGTGACGAATCCGACCTCGACGACGGCAGCGGGTGCCCGTGACTCGCGCAGCAGCGCTGCGGTGGACGGGTGCACCCGGCAGTGGGGAGACCCGGTCACGGCCACGATGCTGTCGACCACGAGGAGTGCGAGGGCGCGGCCCTGCTCCGACACGTGGACGTCGGTCCCGAAGTGGTGCCCCGCGACACCCCGGGCCTGGGCGGACGCGTCGGCGTTGACGTGGATGGACAGGATCGCCTCGACGTCCTCCACGTTCGCGTGCTGCGCACGTTGAGACGGCGTCGGGGTCGTGCGAGGACCTCGGCTGAAGACCACGTGCGCGCCGAGCGCGGCGAGCCGACCCTGGATCAGGGTGGCGATGGCCCACGCGATCTCGTGTCCCGGGGTCCCGTCGAGCGCACACGTGCCGGAATGGTCGATGCCCTGGGCCGGGTCGATCATCACCCGGGCGCCCGCGATCGAGTGCCGGCGCTCCCGCCGCAGCAGGTCGCGTTCGTGGACGACGAACGCCGGTGACTCCTGGTGCTGCCGGTGCAGGCGGGCGAGCAGGTCAATCGTCTGGGGGCCTGCGATGCCGTCGACGGCCATGCCCACGTTGAGCTGGAACTCACGCAGCGCCGTGTCGGTTCGACCCTCGAACAGGCCGTCGTCGTAGCCCGAGTCGAAGCCCAACCGGTTCAGACGGCGTTGCAGGTCCCGGACGTCGTCGCCGTGCATGGCCGGGAGCGTCGCGTACAGCAGCCGGTCCCCGAGGCGGTACGACGCACCGACGAGCGCGTGCCAGGTGTCGTCCCCGACGATCCCGTCGGCGACCAGCCCCCGACGCTGCTGGAACGTGCGCACGGCCGCGCGGGTCGCGTCACCGAACAGCCCCGGGTCGTCGTCGCACGGCAGGTCGAGTCCGGCGAGGCGTCGCTGCACGTCCTCGACCTCGGTGCCGACCTGCCCGTGACGAATCTCCACGCGCGGGAGCGTACGCGCACCGGCGCGAGGATCTGCCGGACGTTCGTCAGGCGACGAACTCCGCGAGGTCGGAGAGCAGGGCGGCCTTGCCCTTGGCGCCCACGATCCGCTTCGCGGGCTCGCCGTTCTGGAAGACCAGCAGGGTCGGGATCGACATGATCCCGTACTCGCGCGCGGTCGCCGGGTTGTCGTCGACGTTGAGCTTGAGGACCTTGAGCTCGGCCGACTTCTCCTCGGCGATCTCGTCGACGATCGGGCCGACCATGCGGCACGGGCCGCACCACTCGGCCCAGAAGTCGATCAGTACGGGCAGGTCGGACTCGAGGACCTCGGTGGCCCAGTCGGCGTCGGTCACGGGGGTGGCACCCATTGAGCTGTCTCCTGTGCGCCGCGAGGGCGCTGTTCGCGTGGGGGTCCGTGCAGGAGGCCTGCACGGGGGTTCATGGGGAAGAACGTCGATCCTCACGAGGGTATTCCCCGTCGGGCGGACGGGTGGTCAGGGGGTGGGGGCGGCGGGACGCGTCGCCGGTGGCTCGGCCTGGGCGGCCCCACCACCCGCCAGCCACCGTTCCACGTCGATCGCCGCGCGGCAGCCGGATCCCGCCGCGGTGATCGCCTGGCGGTACGTGTGGTCCATGACGTCACCACACGCGAACACGCCGGCAACGTTGGTCGCCGTCGTGGGTTCTCGGACGACGAGGTAGCCGTCCTCGTCGGTGTCGAGCACGCCGTCGAACAGCTGCGTGTTCGGGATGTGCCCGATGGCGAGGAACACACCGTCGCAGGCGAGTTCGGACGCCTGCCCGTCGTTGCCACGCAGGGTGACCGACGACACCTGTCCGTCCGCGCCGTTGATCCGTTCGATCTCGGTGTCCAGCACGAACTCGATCCGGTCGTTCTTCAGGGCACGTTCCTGCATGATGACCGACGCCCGGAGTTCGCTTCGCCGGTGGACGACGGAGACCTTCGACGCGAACTTCGTCAGGAACGTGGCCTCCTCCATCGCGGAGTCGCCCCCGCCGACGATGACCACGTGGCGATCCCGGAAGAAGAAGCCGTCGCACGTCGCACACGCGGACACCCCGGACCCCCACAGCTCCTCCTCACCGGGCACGTCCAGGCGCCGAGGACGCGCCCCGGTCGCCACGATCAGGGACTCGGTCTGGAGGGTGGCGCCGGACGCGGTCGACAGGGTGACGGGCCGGGACGACAGGTCGACGGACGTCACGTCCTCGGTGAGGAAGTGGGTCCCGAAGCGTTCGGCCTGCGCGCGCATGTCGAGGATGAGCTGCGGACCCTGGATGCCCTCCGGGAAGCCGGGAAAGTTCTCGACCTCGGTCGTCAGCGTGAGCTGGCCACCGGTGGGCCCGCCGTCCGACACCCCTTCGATCACCACGGGTTCGAGGCTCGCTCGCGCGGCGTAGATCGCCGCGGTCAGGCCCGCCGGGCCCGCGCCGATGATGACGGTCTGATGGACCCTGCTGGTGAGCACATCGTCGGACATGGTCGTCGCTGCCAGTCGTCGAGAGGGGCGTGGTCGGGGTGGTTCGTGGAGCGTAACGTCGCGGCACGTCCGGACATTCCCCACAGGGCCTACGATCGCTGCCATGGACGAGATCTCTGGCCCGGACACGTGCCCGCGCGACGGGGTGGAGACACGCCTGCGCTGTTCGTCGTGCGAGGACCTGATCTGCCCGCAGTGCTGGCAGGACGCGGCGGTCGGCTTCCACTGTCCGGACTGCGCACAGCGACGTTCCCACACGGCAGCGAGCACGGGGGAGCGCATCCGCGGCAGCCGCACCGACGACACCACGTCGGCCCCGGACGCCGTGACGGTCTCCCGGGGTGTCCGGATCGGGGGCGTCGGCCTCGGCGCTGCGCTGTTCGGGGGCGTGCTGCTCGGGCCCGTGCTCGTGGCGGGCACGTTCTTCCTGATCTCCGCGGGCGTCGTCGGGTGGCTCGTGGCGCGGGCCGTGTTCTGGGCGTCGGACGACGACGCGACGCCCCTGGTCCGGTCGATCGCCCTGACGCTGGCTGGCTTCAGCGTCGCGGTCGGCCTGGTGTCCGCAGGAGCGTCGCCCGTTCCCGCGAGCATCACGCTGCTCGCGTACCCCGCCGCGCTGTGGGGTGGATGGCTGGTCGTGCGGCAACGGTGACAGGACGCCGGCCCGACGTGCGACGGCGGTCTGCGGGATCACTCGGTCGGAAGCGTTGCCAGTCGCGCACACCCCTCGGCCGCGACGACCACCACCCGAGATTCGGTGTGGGCTGCGCTCGTCGGGTCGGAGATGACCAGACCGAACACGAGCACGGGGCGTCCGTCGAGTCGGGCGACCTCGACGGTGACCGGCAGCGGTGTGACCTCGTCGAGCGCGTCGAGGCAGGTCACGACGTCGGTGCCGGAAGGTGGCATCGCGGCGAGTCCGGCACGCCAGTCTGCCGCCAGGGCGCGTGCATCGTCGGACGGGAGCGCGGCGGCCACGACCGCGGCGAGTTCCCACGAGTGCAGCACGGCCTCGAGGTCCTCGGGGGTCAGGTCGCGATCGGTGATGACGACGCGGGGTTGCGTCGGCAGATCACCGGCACGCGACGCGTCCAGGTCTCCGTCCGACTCCGGATCGGCGAGCATCGCCCCCATCTCCGGGTCGGCCGACTCCACGGAGTCCTCGGCGGCGTCGGGGACCGTGAGGGCCATCACGTCCTCGTCGGGTGCCGTGCGTGGGCCGATGACGAGCCCGATGCCGGCCACCCCGATCACGGCTGCTGCCGCCGCGGCGAGCGGAACCGCCCACGCGCGGCGGCGGCGTGACTCGATCGGCACGACGTCGGCCGACCGCAGGGTTCGTGCGAGCTCGCGGTCGACCGCGCTCCGCAGGCGCTGCTCGAAGCCCTCGTCCGGCGTGGGAGAGGACAGGGTCGACAAGGCCTGGTCAGCCTGCTGCATTGCGGAGAGGTCCGCCGCCAGTCCCGGATCGCGCGCGAGACGCGCCTCCACGGCGGCAGCGTCCGTGGGGGACAGGTCGCCGGCCAGGTAGCTGGCCAGACGGTCGGCGGACTCCAATGCGGAACCTTCTCGTGTGGGGTGGGCAGGTCTCCCGTCCGCACCTCGGTCGCGCAGGACCGGGGGCCACGTCGTCGGGCGGAGGGGATGTCAGTGAGACGTCGTCGTGACCACCCTGGTTGCGTCAGCCCGGTTCACGGGCCCGGGGGACCTCGGATCGGCGTGGTCGCCGGGCGGCTCTCGTCGGCCGGGTCGTCGTGACCAGGTCCGAGGGGCGCGGTGGACCCGGTCGGCGCAGCGAGCAGGCGCCCGAGCCGGACACGTGCGCGTGACACCCGGCTCTTGACCGTGCCGACCGGCAGCCCGACCAGAGCGGCGACCTCGTCGTACGACAGGCCGTCGACCGCGACGAGCAACAGGACCGTGCGGGACTGCTCGTCGAGGGTGGCGAGCGCAGTTCGCAGTGCGTCTGCGGTGTCGCTGGCCGCGGTCTCGTCGTCACCGGGCCGATCACCCGCGGCCTCGATGACGTCACCGACGGGTGTCGATGGTCGACGGGCGTCGTGACGGATGCGGTCGGTGCACACGTTGTGTGCGACGCGGAACAGCCAGGTGGACAGGCGTGCGTCCCCGCGGAATCCGGAGGCGCCGCGAGCGAGCCGGATGAAGACCTCCTGGGTGGCCTCCTCAGCGTCGTGGCTCGTGTCGAGCAATCGCGCGCACACGGCGAACACCCGCCGTTGGTGGCGGGTCACCAGCAGGTGGAACGCCGTCTGGCGCACCGAGGGGTCGCGCTCGACGTCCGCGAACACGGCCAGCACGTCCTCGTCGGACGCGGTGGCGAGGTCCCCGGTGCGCAGCGGCCGGTCAGGCGGGGCCAAGGAACCGGACCTCCGCGACCTCCGCGTTGTAGATGCCGTTCGAGTCGGCAGACAGTCCCGTGACCCACAGCAGCCAGTAGCGCTGCGTCGTCGGACTCAGCTGGAACGGCTGCTGTGGCCGGATGTCGGCCTGCGACGCGCGCGGATCACCCCAGCCGGCCGGCGTGTCGCCGAGCGGGGGCAGCGCGTCTGCTGCGTAGAGGGACACGTCGACGCCACCGCGCATGAGTTCCACGACGACGGTTCGGACCTGGCGGTCCTGGCCGAGATCGAAGATCAGACCGACGCCGTCGCGCAGCCCGCCGAACTGGTCGTCGGGATGGGCCCCGGTCGTCCAGGCCGTCTGGACGTCGCCGTCCACCGCGAACGAGGCGATGTCCCCGTTGACACCGCCGTCGACATCGAGGGGGTCGGCCACGATGACGTCGACGACCTGCCACTCGACGGGCTCCGGGGCTGACCCGGAGTCGTCGTCCTGCAGGGCGCGGACCGCGAACACGGCGACCAGTGTCAGCACCAGGCCCCCCACGAACGCTGCCATGAGCCGACGGGCGTACTCCCGTCGGGTGGTGGGCATCGGACCGGAGTACGGAGGCTCGTCGCGCACGGCGGTGTCGGCAGGGACCGTGTGGTCCGAACGAAGCGCAGCGGTGAGCTCGGACGGGCGGGTTCCCGCGAGCGGCAACAGGGCCGCGGCGAGGGCCGATCCGTCCGGGTGACGGTCGCGTGGTTCGCGCTGTGTCGCCCGCACGATCACGTCGTTGAGGGCTCGCGGTACGTCGGCGCGCAGCTGTCGCGGCGGCAGCAGGTCGTGGGTCAGGCGCATCGCCGCCGTCGCGGTGGGCGTGTCCCCGCTGAACGCGGGACGTCCCGTGAGGCACTCGTGGAGCACGACACCGAGTGCGTAGATGTCGGCGCGGGCGTCCACGTCGGTGCCGTCGAGCTGCTCGGGCGCGACGTAGGCCGCGGTGCCGACCACGGTGCCGGGGGTCGTGAGTGTCGCGTCGTCACCCGACAGGGCCTTGGCGATCCCCAGGTCGGCGACCTTCACGGTGCCATCGATGTCGACGAGGATGTTCGCCGGTTTGACGTCCCGGTGGACCAGTCCGTGTGCATGCGCGTCGCCCAGGGCGGACGCGACCTGTTCGCCGATGGCGGCCACCAGCGCAGGATCCATCGGACCGCTCGCCCGGATGAGTTCCCGCAGGCTCGGCCCGTCGACGAACTCCATGACGAGGTAGACGAGCCCGTCCTCGCTCCCGGTGTCGTAGATGCGCACGGTGTTGGGGTGGTTCAGGCGTGCCGCCGCCCTGGACTCCCGTTCGAAACGTTCGACGACGGTGGGGTCGTTGGCATGGTGGGGATGGAGCAGCTTCACGGCGACCGGGCGCGCGAGGTTCTCGTCGTAGGCGCGCCACACCACGGCGGCCCCTCCCGAGGCGATGGGCTCGAGGAGCTGGTAGCGGTCCGCCAGGCGCCTCTGGCCGGGCCACTGCAGCGCGTCGTCTCCGATCAGGGTCGGGTCGTCACCTGCGATCATGCCAGACCACGTGGTGACCCGGTGTCCTGCAACACGTCGGATCCTTCCGTCCTCGGGGGGCAGTATCACCGATCGGGATCGGTCGTGGTGCGCGTTGCGATCACCTGGAGTCGCGGTCCGCTGCGTCGACGGATCCCGGCGACGAGCAGGACGGCGACGAGGATCCCGGTCGACCACAGCGCCGTCGTCGACACGGTGGTCGACCGCACCGACATCGTCGTGCGCGCGAGTTCGACCCGACCGTCGGGATCGGTGACTCGCACGGTGACCGGGAACCTCCCGGTCGACAGGGCACGGGTGGTGAAGGTCACGGTCTGCCTTGCTCCGGGATCGAGGGTGAGGGGGGCGGAGAAGCGTCCGTCGGGCCAGGCAAGACGGCCCTGGGACGCGACCTCGACGCGGACGTCGAGAGGCCCACCCGTGGCGCGCTCCAGGGTGATCGGGATCGACCCCGTGTCGGAGGTCAGCGTGACCTGGGCCTCCGCGATCGTGACGGTGCCGAGCGTCTCGTCAACCACCCGTTCGACCTCGGCGACGAGTGCATCGGCCGCACCGCGACCCGAGGCGTGCAACCACCCCGACGTGGAACGCAGCAGGGTGTCGCGCAGTTCGGACACGCGGGGGTGGCCAACGGGCGCCGTTCCGCCGGGCAGGGCACCGGCAATCGCCGTGAGGTTGCGCTCGGCGCGCACCACGCGGTCGCTGAACGAGCGGTCGAACGGGGAGGTGCCTTCGTCGATGACCAGTGGCACCGCCGTGCGGCGACCCCGCGTGCTCGCCGTGGCGGGATCCGTGAGCTCCAGCCAGGTGGCCGAGCGCATGCTGGTGAGGACCCGATGGGCGACGGCGGGGGTGGGCGCCCAGTCGCGGTCCGGCACGATCGTGAGGGTGCGTTCGGGGGTTCCGGTGGTCGACAGGTGGGCCAGGGCCGAGTCCGCGATGACCCGCTGGGCCGCGACGACGTCGCCGTGGGTGAGATCCGGGGTGCTGAGCGCCGAGGACATCGCGGCGTCGCCGACCAGCGCGTCGAGCGAGCGCCCTGCGGGGGTGACGATCGGGCGGACCGCGAGTTCCGTGGTGGTCCCGGTGATGGCGTGGGGCCGGATCACGACACGACTGCCGGGCACCAGGTCCAGGGCTCGCGCCGGGGCGGGACCACCCAGCAGGTGGGCGCTGGCGTCCGGGCCGGTTCCCAGCAGCAGCTGGAGCCGACGAATGCTGTCGGACATCGCGAGCCCGGCGAGCTCGCGCAGTTCCCGGGGCGCATCGTCGGTCAGCAGCCCGGCCAGCTCGGCGTCGGCATAGGTCATCGACAGGGGAGCGAAGGTGCCCCGCGTCGTGACGGCACGGATGCGGTCGAGCAGGGCGGCGGCACGCTGGGCGCGGGGGTCCTCCGACGGGACGACGAAGGGCTCGTCGACGCCGAGGTCGACGCGTTCGAGTCGTGTGTAGCCGTCGGACCGGTCCACGAGTTCCTCGAGCAGGTGCGGGGCGATCGCGGGCACGACGGGCGCCGTGGTGCCGCGTTCGAGGACCGACACCAGGCCGTCGAGGCGGCCTCCGGGCATCAGGGCGCGGTCGCCCGCCTCTGTGTAGACCCCGCCGATCCCCCGCGCGGGAGCGGTCTCCAGCGGCCAGACCAGGACCGTGCGCAGGGGCGAGGCGGGTGGTTCGTCGAGCCAGACGGCGGCCGTCACGACCTCGGCGACGACGCGTGTTCCACGGACGACAGAGATGCGCACGGGATGGACGCCGCCACCGGGCGCCCAGGCCAGCTGGTCGGGCCCGACACGCAGGTACGCCCCGGCGATGTCGGCGGGAGCGACGGGGCCGCCCGCGCGGATCGCGACCTCGTGGATGCGCAGCACGACGCCCTCGGGCTCACCGTCCAGGGCCTGGTGCAGTGCGGGACGATCCTCGACCGCCGAGAACTGCTCGACCACGAGGCGCAGCTGGTCGAGGTCGTCGAGTCCGGTGTTCTCGACCAGGACCCGCACGACCAGGTCGACGGGAGGAGGCGGCGCAGACTGTGCCTCGGGGTCGGCGGGATCGAGCTGAGGCACGGTGCCGGGCCCCAGGACCCCGTCGAATGCGGACACCACCAGGGCGACGTCCGGGGACGTGTCGTCGGTGACCGCGAGGGCACGGGGCGTGCCGGTCGGGGCCGTCACGAGGCAGAGGCCGACGAGCAGGCCGAGGGCGACGGACCGGCTGCGCGTGCCGAATCGACCGAGCGTGCGCAACCGGCGCGTCACCGGGGCGTCCGGACGTCGACCGTGCGTTCGGGCTGGGGCAGCGCCGGCACGCTGGTCGCCGCCTGTTCGACCAGTCGACGTTCGTTGCGGTGTGCGAGTCGCACGAGGGCCACCTCGAGGGGAACCCACTCGACGTGCTCGGCCTCGTCGTCGCGCGCGCCCGGCTCGAGGCCATCCCACCACATGTAGTAGTAGTGCACGAACTTGTGGTAGCGGACCTCGTCGGGGCGCCACACGAACCAGTAGTCGATGGTGCCCAGCAGGTGACTCATGACGGCGCCGTGACCGGTCTCCTCGCGGACCTCTCGCAGGGCGGCCTGTTCGTCGGTCTCGCCCTCCTCGATGCCCCCCTTGGGTAGGGTCCACTGGGGTGCGCCCGCCGCGTTCCTCCGGGCGATGAGCAGGACCCATCGCCGTCCGTCAGGTCGGTCGTCACACACGACGCCGCCCGCGGACGTGGCACGGCGGGTCGGGTACCTGGACATGCATCGAGGGTATCGACCGGGTCGGGTCGACTCGACGGTCAGGAGTGGGTGGTGAGAGCACTCGTCCAGCGGGTCCACGAGGCCTGGGTGACGTCCGCCGAGCGGCGGGGGGACCCGGCGGAGGAGACGGGACGGATCGGTCCGGGGATCGTGGTGCTGGTCGGCGTGACCCACGAGGACGACGTGGCGGCCGCGGTGCGGCTGGCCGAACGGGTCCATGACCTGCGGATCTTCGCGGACGACGACGGGGCCATGAACCTCAGCTGTGCGGACGTGGGCGGCGAGGTGCTCGTCGTGAGTCAGTTCACCCTCTACGCGGACACGCGGAAGGGTCGGCGACCGTCGTACCTGCCGGCGGCCGGCCCCGAACATGCCGAGCCACTCGTCGAGGCGTTCGTCGCGCGCCTCGAGGAGCGGGGCGCGACGCTGGCGACGGGTCGTTTCCGGACCCACATGGACGTCGGGCTGGTCAATGACGGCCCGGTGACGATCCTGTTGGAGATCTGAGCGACGCGGCGGCGTGCTCGACGAGTCGTTCGCGCAGGTCGTCGGCGCGCGCGTCCCCGACGTCGAGCACCTCCAGGTCGCCGCCGGGGCCTGCCAGGTGCGCGGTCAGGGTCTGCAGCCCGAGGTGACGCTGGAACGGGTTCGCACGGGACGTGACGGCCTGGACCCGGCCGAGGGGTGCCAGTCGCAGCGTCGACGACAGCGCGCCTCGGCGGGTCACCACGATCCGATCGTCGATCCCGTGGGCGAGGTGCCGATGGTCGGCGAGTGCGAGCCCCGCCGCGACGGGCAGCATCGCGAGGACCAACAGGCGCACGACCGTGACCCACGGGACGTCCCCGGGAAGGTGGACCGACAGGTCGACGAGGTGGGTCGCGGTCCACACGACCACGGCGAGCGTCGTCGAGGGACGCAACCAGCGCCACAGCGCCCGTCGGCGTGCGGCCGCGGGATGCGCGACCAGTTCGGGGACCTCGTCGAGTGCCGGCAGCAGTTCGGTGAGCAGGGAGGGGACGTCGTGGGTGGGCACCAGGGGGATCGTCACGCGCCGGTCCGGTCCGCCGGCCCCACCCGCGGAGTGGATGCGCAGGCTCGCGAACCCCAGGAGGCGCCGGAGCGGGTTGCGAACCACCTCCACGAGCTGCACCCGGGGCAGGGGCACCGTCGAGTCGTGCGTCCCCACGAGTCCCCGGCGCACCACCAGGTCGGTGCCGGACCGTTCGAGGCGGAACCCTCCGTCGCGGACCAGCCCGACGACGGCGGCGGCCGTGACGGCGAGGGCCAGCACCACGATGGTGATGCCGACACCGGTTGCGACGGGCGACTCGGGCAGCAGGTCGCGTTCGGACAGCAACAGGTCGACGCCCTGCTCGATCCACCCCGTGAGTCTCCCGCCGGCGAGCTGGAGTGCTCCACCGACCAGCGCGGGCAGCACGAAGAGCTGCACCCCGGTGACGGCCGCGAGCATGACCCGGCCGTGTCCCAGCGCGAGCACCAGGCGGTCGTCCGCGACCGCGTCGTCGTGCCCTCTGCCCCCGTCGATCCCGTCACGCCGGGCACGCAGCGCATGGCGCAACTGCTCGGCATCGTGCCGATCGAGCACGGCCAGGCGCACGGCAGGCTCCGACGACCCGCCCGCCGTCTCCACGTGCAGGGTCGCCGTGCCGGTCAGACGTTGGAGCAGGGGTCGTTCGATCTCGACCTGCTGGATGCGGCCCACGTCGACGCTCCGGTGCCCGCGACGCACGACCCCCGACGAGATGCGCAGCACCTGCCCGTCGAACGAGAACCGGAATCGCTGCCACGCGAGGATGCGCACGACCGAGCCGACGACCACGACGCCGATGACCAGTCCGATCGTGAGCCGGGCCCCGGTGGTCAGCAGCGCGGCCGCGGGGACGAACAGCGCCTGCACGATCTGGGTGAACGGGACACCGATGACGACCGACAGCGGATGCAGACGCGACGGCGTCGCGAAGTGCGGCAGGTCCTCGGGCGCGGGCTCGCCGACCCGGGCACCGGTCGGCGGCGGGGGATCAGACGGCATCGCGACCCTCGTCGGGGTGTGACGTGAGTGCGGCGCGTGACCGTGCGAGCAGTTCTCGGCGTACGTCCGGGGCCTGGTCCCGGCCCAGCCCGGGGAGCACGGCAGAGCCCGAGGCAGACGCCGTGGTCACCTCCAGTGACGCCAGCCCGAGGAGCCGGTCGAGGGGTCCGGTCGTGATGTCGATCTGCTGGATGCGGAAGTAGGGAACGGCCTCTCTGCGGTGGATCAGCACGCCATGGTCGAGTTCGAGGGCGCGGACCGCGAGTCGCCAGTGCCAGCGTCGCCACCGTGCGCCCGGGAGCCACGCGACGTGCGCGACGGCCCCGAGGATCAGCAGCAGCGTCAGCGGCCACTGGAACCGGGCCGGCAGGAGTGTGGCTGCGGCGACGAGCACGATCACGACGGGGAGCAGTCCGAGCGCACTGCGCAGCCGCCACACGACACGTACGGACGGTTCGAGTCGGCGGTCCCGCTCGTCGAGGTACGGCGCAGCCGGCGTGTCGTCGGGTTCGGCGACCTCGACACGTGCTGCGGCGTCCGGTGGACCGGGTCGGGGTGCCGGCCGGTCGGGTCCCTCGGGCGTCACGACTCGGCCACCCTCCGTGTCTCAGTAGTCTCGCCACGCCGTCGACCGGCGAGTCCCTCCGAGTGAACCAGCAACTCACCGCTGCACAGGCTGCCCAGCTCGGGCGGCTGGTCGACGTGTACCCGGAGGTGCGCGAACTGGGGGAGCGGTTTGCCGCGGCGGGACACGAACTGCACCTGGTGGGGGGCACGGTGCGCGACACCCTGCTCGCCGCGGGGGACGTCGGCGAGCTGTCCACGATCGACCTCGACTTCGCGACGTCCGCCCTGCCACAGGACACCGAACGGATCATCGCACCCTGGGCCACGGCCGTGTGGCTCACCGGGGCCGAGTTCGGGACGGTGTCCTGCCAGCGGGAGCAACCGGGTCACCCGGCGCGCCTGATCGAGATCACGACCTATCGATCGGATCGGTACCAGCCGGGATCGCGCCACCCGGAGGTGACCTACGGGTCGACGATCGAGGAGGACCTCGCCCGCCGGGACCTCACCGTGAACGCCATGGCCGTGCGGGTCCCCGACTTCGCGTTCGTCGACCCGTTCGGCGGACTCGGGGACCTTCGGCGGCGGCTGCTGCGCACACCGATCGATCCGCGGACCTCGTTCGGTGACGACCCCCTGCGCATGGTCCGGCTCGCCAGGTTCTCCGCGACGCTGGATGCCGAGGTCGATCCGGCGACGGGCGCCGCGGCACGGGACATGGTCGCCGAACTGGAGACGATCTCCGCCGAACGGATCCGAGACGAACTCGTCAAGCTCCTCGCATCGCGACATCCGCGACGAGGCATCGAGCTGCTGGTCGAGTCCGGGATGGCACGGTGGGTGGTGCCCGAACTCGACGAGCTTCGCGAGTGCTGGGACCCCGCCCATCGCCACAAGGACGTGTACCTCCACACGCTCGCCGTGGTGGAGAACGTGCAGGCGCTGGAGCCCGACGCCCAGCCCGACGTGGTGCTGCGCCTCGCGGCGCTGCTGCACGACATCGGCAAACCCTCCACCCGGACGATCCACGACGACGGGACGGTCACGTTCCACCACCACGATGTCGTCGGGGCGCGCATGGCACGCCAACGACTGCGGGACCTGCGCGTCGACAGGGAGACGATACGAGCCGTCAGCGATCTCGTGCGGATGCACCTGCGGTTCCACACGTACCAGCAGGGGTGGACCGACTCGGCGGTGCGTCGCTACGTCCGGGATGCGGGCGACCTGTTCGAGCGCCTCAACCGGTTGACCCGGGCTGACGTCACGACCGGCAGTGCGCGCAAGGCCGCGAGCATCCAGCGACGGGTTGACGAACTCGAGGAACGGGTCGACGAACTGCGGTCGCGGGAGCAGATCGACGCGGTCCGACCGGCCGTGGACGGCAACCAGATCATGCGACACCTGGGGATCCGGCCGGGGCCACTGGTCGGCGACGCGTGGAACCACCTGCTCGAGCTGCGGCTCGATCAGGGCGAGATGACCGAGCAGGAGGCGCTGGCTGCGCTCGACGCGTGGTGGGCCGAGCACCCGGAGCGCGGATCCGACGACGGGTGACCGCGTCGTTCAGAGGAGCACGTCCCGGACGCGAGGCCAGCGGCAGACCACCACTGAGCGGACCGACGTCACCGGAACGGGTCCCCAGTCGCGGCTGTCGGTCGAACGGTGCCCGGCGTCTCCCTGCACCTCGATGCGGTCGCCGTTCACGCGGGTGACGCGTTTGACCACGAGGTGATCCGCGACGTCCGGTTCCTCCAGCACGACGATGCGTCCCACGCGCAGCAGGCGTCGGATCGCCGGGATCGTCACGAGGTGTTCCCCCGCCACGAGTGTCGGCTCCATCGACGCACCGGCGACCTCGACGAGTCGGCGGCGCAGCCCGACGCCTGCCGCGCCGAGGGCGACCAGGGCGAGGAGCCCACGTGCTGGCATGTCCGGTCCTGTCCGTTCTGCGGGGGTGCGGCCGGTCGCCGGTGGACAGGACGGTGACTACTCTCGACATCGATGGTCCCGACGACGAGGAGTCCGACCACATGACCACCAGGAACCTGATCCGCAGGCTGTTCGCGCCCGAGATCACCCGCGTCGACGCTCACTGCGACCTGATGTGCGGTGTCTACAACCCCGCGCAGGCGCGCATCGAGGCCGAGTCGGTGCTCGAGGTGGCGAAGAAGTACCACGATTCGGACGACGAGGTGTTCCGCGCGCGGTGCATCTCCATCAAGGAGGAGCGGGCAGAGCTCGTCAAGCACCACCTGTCGGTGCTGTGGACGGACTACTTCAAGCCCAACCACCTGGAGGAGTACCCCGACCTCCACGAGAAGTTCTGGCTCGCGATCAAGGCAGCCGGAGACGCCAAGAAGACGATGGACACGGCAGCGGGTGAAGACCTGCTGGCGAAGATCGACGAGATCTCCGACATCTTCTGGGCGACCAAGGGCGGCAAGCCCGACTGGATGACCAGCTGACGACCCCATGACGGCGGCACCGTGCCCGTGCGGGTGCGGTGCCGCCGTCATATCCTGGTCGGACGCCTGTCGGGACCTCGCGCCCGGATCGACAGGAGCCGATCATGCGCAAGGGACGGATCGACTACCGCCTTCGTCGGCGATCCGTGCTCGCCGACGTCGCCTCGGGCGCCTGCGCCGTCGACGACGTGCGTGATGCGCACCCGGACCTGCTGCGCGCGGCCGAACACCTCTCCCGGACGACCGATCATCCCTGCCCCCTGTGCGACGAGTTGCTGGTCCACGTGACCTACGTGTTCGACGGGGACTCCCGTGCTCCCGGGGGGCGCGCGGTCACCGACGAGTCGCTGACCCACCTGGTGGATCGTCACGGTGACCTGCAGGTCTACGTCGTCGAGGTGTGCCGGGCCTGTCACTGGCACCACCTCGTCGAGTCGTTCCTGCTCACCGCCCGTCCAGACGCGAACATCGGGTGACCATGACGGACCGCATCTACTCCACGGACCAGTACGCGCGGACGATGGACGCCACCGTCGTCGACGTCGACCCCGACGACGGGCGCGTGCTGCTCGACCGCACCGTGTTCTACCCCGGTGGAGGCGGACAGCCACACGACGTCGGCGCGCTCGTGCTCGGTGACGATCGCCTGTCGGTCGTGCGGGTCGAGGACGATGCCCGTGGGGTGTGGCACTGGCTCGAGGGCGGTCTGCCGTCGACGGGGACGTCGCTGCGCGGTGAACTCGAGTGGGACCGTCGCCACCGACTGATGCGCACCCACACCGCGATGCATGCACTGTGCGGGGTGGTGTGGCAGCGCCACGCCTCCCCGGTCACCGGCGGGAACATGGAGCCCGGCGTCGGGCGCCTCGACTTCGAGCTGCCCGACTGGGACCCGGACGACCGGGACGTGCTCGAGGACGAGCTCAACCGGCAGATCGCCGCGGCGCGGCCGGTGGAGATCTCGTTCCTGCCACGCGACGAGGCCGACCTGGATCCGTCGCTCATCCGCACGAAGGTGTCCCTGCTGCCCGCGTCCCTGCGCCAGGTGCGGGTGGTCGACATCGTGGGACTCGACCGGCAGGCCGACGGGGGGACCCACGTGCGCGACACGACCGAGGTGGGCCGGGTGCGCATCGCGAAGGTCGAGTCGAAGGGGAAGGGCTTCCGCCGGATCCGACTGGTCGTGGACGACGCGGACGAGTGAGACGGCTCGTACGGCCTGGCCCGTTCGACTCAGCGGTTGCGACGCCGTAGGACGACCACGTCCTCCCCATACCCGGTCGGGTCGCGCTCCTCGACCCACTCCGTGTCCGTGTCGGGACAGACGTGCACGGCACGTCCCATTCCGTCCGTGCGACGCTGCTGCAGGTGTGTGCGCACGAGGTCGCCAGCGAGGTCCCCGCTGACCACGTTCAGGGAGCGGCAACGGCAGTCGGACATGGAAGGCTCCATGGGGACCCACGTCTCAGGGCGGGGATGCGGGGGCGCAGGGGGAGGGGTGACGGGGTGTGCGGTCGCGACACGGTAGCGAGCCCGCATGCCGCATCCGCGGACGGGTCGCGGGTGACCGTCGGTAGTCTGCGTCGTCCGATCCCGTGACCCGGCCGGCAGGAGCCCGCGGTGGACGAGACCAC
The DNA here is from genome assembly GCA_040880235.1 of Nitriliruptoraceae bacterium. Taxonomy (GTDB): domain Bacteria; phylum Actinomycetota; class Nitriliruptoria; order Nitriliruptorales; family Nitriliruptoraceae; genus JBBDIX01. The sequence continues at coordinate 1,556 of JBBDIX010000044.1, read as the reverse complement.
CGAACGACCACCCGACCCGGCGCGCTGGTACCACCTCGTCGACGACGACCGGGTGGGCCCGGTCGACCTCGCCACGATGCGTCGGCGGGTGCTCGACGGGGCGGTGGACCCCGACACGCTGGTGTGGGCCGACGGCATGGCGGACTGGACGCCGGCCGGGCAGGTTTCGGCGCTGATCCCCCCGGCGGGCCTGCGATGAGCGACTCGTCATCGGGTGACGTGCTCGGCGTGCTGCGGGCCCGCGGCTTCCTGCAGGACGTCACCGACGAGGACGAACTGCGCGAGAGGTTCGCGGCGGGTCCCGTCACCTTCTACGTCGGTTTCGATCCCACGGCACCGTCACTGCACGCCGGCAACCTCGTCGGGATGATGGCGATGTCGTGGATGCAGCGCATGGGTCACCGCGTGATCGCGATCGCGGGCGGGGCGACCGGCCGCATCGGCGACCCGTCGGGCCGCGACGCCGAACGACAGCTGCTCGACGAGCCCACGATCGAACGCCACCTCGACGCCATCCGCGTGCAGCTGTCGCACGTGCTCGACCTCGAGGACGACGGACTCCTGCTCGACAACCACGACTGGCTGGGCGGGATCGGCTACCTCGAGTTCCTCCGGGACGTCGGCAAGCACTTCAGCGTGAACACGATGGTCGCCCGGGAGTCGGTGAAGCGGCGCCTGGAGCACCGCGAGCAGGGCATCAGCTACACCGAGTTCAGCTACCAGCTGCTGCAGGCCTACGACTTCCTCCACCTCCACCGCACCCACGGGTGCGTCCTGCAGTGCGGGGGATCGGACCAGTGGGGAAACATCGTCGCGGGCATCGACCTGATCCACCGGGTGGAGGGCGCCCAGACGTACGGGCTGACCTGGCCGCTGCTCACGACCGCCGACGGCGCGAAGTTCGGCAAGTCGGCGGGCAACGCCATCTGGCTCGATGCCACCATGACGTCGGCGTACGCCTACTACCAGTACTGGATCAACACGGCCGATGCCGACGTCCCGCGGTTCCTGCGGCTGTTCACCCACCTCGACCTCGACGAGATCGACCGGCTCGAGGCCGTGCTCACCGAGGACCCCGCGGCGCGTGTGGCCCACCGGGAACTCGCCCGCGAGGCGACCCGGATCATCCACGGGGACGACGGGGTGCGCACGGCCGAGCAGGCCACCGAAGCCCTGTTCGGGGAGGGCAGCTTCGAGGGACTCGATGATGCGACCCTCGACGAGATCCTCGCGGAGGCCCCGTCGGTCGACGTGCCCCGTACGCGTCTCGACGAAGGACTGGGGCTGCTGGAACTTCTCACGGCGGTGGGGGCGAGCCGCAGCAACTCCGAGGCGCGTCGACTCGTCGACCAGGGCGCGGTGCGCCTGGACAACGTCGTGGAGCCCGACGCGGGTCGCACGCTGACCGACGAGGATCTGGCGGGTCGCCGCACGCTCGTGCTCAGGGTCGGACGTCGCCGGCACTTCCTCGCCCGGTTCCGATGATCGAGCCCGGGGCCGACCGCCGTCCGACCGGAGTCGTGATCCGGGACGTGCGGTCGGTGTGGGGCCCCCGG
>JBBDIX010000043.1:6168-26446 GCA_040880235.1 Nitriliruptoraceae bacterium | reverse complement strand
TCGTCGCCTCGACGAGCATCACGGCCCAGGACCTCATCGGCGATGCCCAGCGCCCGATGACGGAGTGGCTCGCGGAACAGACGGACTCGACCCTGCTGCTGTGGGCATCGGACCGTCTGGTCGAACCACTGCTGCGCATCGTGACCGTGGTCGTCATCGCGTGGATCGCCCTCACCCTGATCCGCCGCGCGATCCGACGTGCGGTCGACCGCGCGCAGGAGCCGCAGGCCGACCCGACCCGGCGCCTGCGTCAACGGGTGGGACTCCTCGAGGAGTCGCCTCGGACGTACTCCCTGAGACGCGCCCAGCGTGCGCAGTCCCTCGGCGCCCTCGCGAGTAGCGTGGTCGGGTTCGTCGTGTGGATCCTCGCGCTGTTCATGATCCTCGGCACGTTCGGCCTCAACCTCGGACCGCTCGTGGCCGGCGCGGGAGTGCTCGGTGTCGCACTCGGGTTTGGCGCCCAGTACCTCGTACGAGACTTCATCTCCGGGGTTGCGATGCTCCTCGAGGACCAGTACGGGGTCGGCGACATCATCGATGCCGGCGATGCGTCGGGCGTCGTGGAGGGCATCACGCTGCGGACCACGAAGGTCCGCGACGTGTCCGGCACGCTCTGGCACATCCCGAATGGAGAGATCCGCCGCATTGGCAACATGAGTCAGGAGTGGGCGCGTGCCCTGCTCGACGTGGGCGTCGCCTACGGCGCGGACATCGACCGCGCCAGCGAGATCATCCTGGGCGTCGCGACACAGATGGCCGAAGAGGAGCCGTTTGCGGCCGACGTGCTCGAGACACCCGAGATCTGGGGCGTGCAGGCCCTGCGCGACAGCAGTGTCGACATCCGGCTGGTCGTCAAGGTCACACCGGGGCGCCAGTGGGCGGTCGCCAGGGAACTGCGGCGTCGCATCAAGATCGCCTTCGATGCCGCGCACGTGGAGATCCCGTTCCCGCAGCAGACCGTGTGGCTGCGCACCGAGGCTCCGGTGGCCCTGGGCAACGCCGACACCGACGTGTTCGATGCACCCGTGCCCGACGACCAGGCCGTGAGCCACGCGGTGGCGCGATCCGGTGGACTGACCGATTCGCCCAGCGTCGATCCCAGCGAGCAGCCACCGACACCGGAGTGAGCGCGTGAGGCGAACGGTCGGGTTCGTCATCGCCTCGGCGGTCGTGGTGGCGCTCGCCGCCGCGACCGTGGCGTGGCAGCGTCCGGATGTCCGACTGCGCGTCACGGCCGCGGCGGTGGCCCTCGAGGCCCTCGACATTCTCGCCGTGCCGTGGTGCGCCTTGGCGGTGCAGGTGGAGACCACCACCGTGGCGGGCACGACCGTGGACCGGCACGTATCGGACGAGATGGCCCCGATCATCGTGCTCGTGCCCGGGGCCACGCGCCACGGCCGGGCTGACCCGCGGACACGGGAGGTCGCACACGCCATCGCGCGGCGAGGGCGCACGGTGGTCATCCCCGAACTGGACGTCTATCGCGAGCAGCTGGTCGGTCACGACGTGGATCGACTCGTCGCCGTGGTCGAGGAGCTCGCACGCGACGGCGCGAGGGTGACCCTCGGGGGGATCTCCTTCGCCGGAGCCCTGGCGTTGCTCGCGGCGTCGGATCTGGAGGTGGACGCCCGGACACTCGGGCAGGCGTCACCGGTGGCGCTGGTCGCGACGTTCGGGGCCTACGTCGACCTGATCGAGGTCACCACGGCAGTGCTCGTGGGCGAGTCGAGAGTGGGCGACCAGAGCTTCACGTGGGAGCCTGACACGCGGTCCCGGGACGTCGTACGTGCACAGGTCATGGCGCTGCTCGAGCCGTCGGCACGCGATGTCGTGGAGGCGGCCGTCGCGGGAGACCTCGACCTGCGGCTGGTGCCCGAAGACCTGCGTGCCGTGATCGACCTGCTCACGGCCACGACGTGGTCCGAGGCGACGGACGCGACACGTCGGCTTCCCTCCCCGATGGTTGCCCGCCTCCACGAGATGTCACCGGCGCGTGTCGGCGATCACCTGGACACGCCGGTCGTCGCCATGCACGCGCGGCGAGATCCGGTGATTCCCTTCGCCGAGCTGATTCGCCTGGGGCAACAGCAGCCGCAGGCCGAGCTGCTCGCACTCGAGGGGTTCGGACACGTGGATCGCGACGCCGGCGGCGGATTGCGCGCCACCGTCAGCGATGCCCGCACGGCGTGGAGTTTCGCGTTTTCCGTGCTCGAGTCCGGCACCTGACACCGGTACCCCTCGTGTCCCGCGGACGGGATGGCAGGTCAGCGCCGCGTGGGCGTCAGCGTGGCTGGTGCGCTGCCGGTGCCCACGCATCGGCGTCCTGCGCCTGCTGGCCAGCGTGGTAGCTGGACCGGACCATCGGTCCGGACTCGACGTGGGCGAACCCGAGTTCGAGCCCGTACATGCGGAAGGACGCGAACTGGTCGGGAGTGACATAGCGGTCGAGGTGCAGGTGCTGCGCCGATGGCTGGAGGTACTGACCGATGGTGACGAGTTCCACCCCGGCAGACCGCAGGTCACGCAGACACTCCCGGATCTCGTCGTCGGTCTCGCCCATGCCCGCGATGATGTTCGACTTGATCGCCGTCGTCTCGGGGAACCGTTCGCGAGCCAACGCAAGGAACTCGAGTCCCCGGTCATAGTCGAAGGAGGGACGGATGAGGGGAAAGAGGCGACGTGTGGTCTCCAGATTGAACGCGAAGACGTCCGGGCAGGCCTCGACGACGGCGTCGAGCGCGGCGGCGCCGGCCACCGGATCGTGGCCGTAGCCGAAGTCGCTCGGGAGCACCTCGACACCCACCTGTGGCGTGCGCGCACGGATCTGGCGGATGGTCTCTGCGACGAGCCATGCACCGCCGTCGTCCAGGTCGTCGCGGGCCACCATCGTGATCACCGAGAAGCGCAGCCCCAGGTGCTCGACCGCTTCGGCGACACGCCGGGGTTCGTCGGTGTCGTAGCCCGCCGGACGGCCCGTCTTGATCTGGCAGAACCCACAGCGACGCGTGCAGTCGTCGCCACCGATCAGGAAGGTGGCCTCGCGCATCTCCCAGCACTCGTAGATGTTGGGGCATGCGGCCTGCTGACAGACCGTGTTGAGGTCCAGGTCCTGCATGAGGGTGGTGAGGTCTCGGAAGTTCTCGCCGAAGCTCGCGCGGGTCTTCAGCCACTCGGGCTTGCGCCCACCCGGAAGGCTCGTGTCGACCGTACGACGGACCACCCCGGCACGTTGGATGCGTTCCCGGGGCAGGACCGACAGGGTGCGTGCACCGGCAGGCACGACTGGTTGCTGGGAGGTCAAACCGGGGCCTCTCTGCGTGGTCTGGTGGCGGCGGATGCACGTTGCGGGCCGTGATCCAGGAGCCGACGAAGCGCCTCGACGGACTCGTCGACGAGCGTAGCGCCGAAGACCTCGCCGAATGCCCGAGCGACCACGTCGGAGACTGCGTCGACGGTCGCCGGCACCCCGAGGCCGCGCATCGAGCACACACCGCGATCGGCGATGCCGCACGGCACGATGCCGGTGAAGTCATCCAGGTCGGGGTGGACGTTGAGCGCGAACCCGTGCGAGGTGATGCCTCCGGAGGCGACGCGCACGCCGATGGCGGCGACCTTCTCCTCGCCGATCCACACCCCGGTGAAGTGCTCGACGCGACGGCCGGTCAGTCCGAACGTGGCCAGCGTGCGTATCAGGACCTCCTCGAGTGCTCGGACGTGCCCGACCACCGATCGCAGCGAGGCGAGGCGCAGGATCGGGTAGCCGACGAGCTGCCCGGGTCCGTGGTACGTGACGTCGCCGCCGCGGTCGACCTCGATGAGGTCGATGCCGCGCACGCGCCGTTGATCGGCGTCCCACCGCAGGTTCGCAGGATCCGTGCGCCGCCCCATCGTGTAGACGGCGGGATGCTCCAGCAGGAGCAGGTGGTCGGACGCGGAACCATCGCGGCGTGCATCGACCAGGTCGCGCTGCAGGTCCCACGCGTCACGATAGGGAAGCGTTCCTGCGCGCACCACGCGGACCGGCTCGGTGACGTCCGCCCGCAGTCGTGCGGGGGGCGGCACCAGACCGGAGTCGATCACCCGCCGAGCTCGGCCGCGAAGTCGTGGGTCTCCAGCACGAACTTGAGGTCCTGGAGGAACCGAGCCGCGTCCGCCCCGTCGACCATGCGGTGGTCGTAGGTGAGACACAGGTAGGTCATCCAACGGATCGCGATCGAGTCCGACAGTCCATCGGAGATGACCACCGGACGCTTCTCGATCGCCGGCGTCGCAAGGATCGCGACCTCGGGCGGGTTGAGGACGGGCGTGTCGAACAGGGTGCCCATCGACCCGGTGTTGGTGATCGTGAACGTGCCTCCGCTGATCTCGTCCGGCCCCAGCTTCTGCGACCGGGACTTCGACGCGATGTCGCCGATCGCACGGGCCATGCCCGGCACGGTCAGGTCCTGCGCGTTCTTCACGTTCGGCACGAGCAGGCCGCGTTCGGTGTCGACGGCGAAGCCGAGGTTGACGTTGCGGTGGAAGGTGGCGGTACCCGCGTCCTGATCGATGGAGGCGTTGAGCGCTGGGTGCCGCGGAAGCGTCATGCACACCGCACGAGCGATGATCGCCAGCGGGGTCAGCGATGCGCCCTCTCGGGCTCGGAAGGCGTCCTTCACGGCGCTGCGCAGGTTCATGATGGCCGTGACGTCGGCCTCGACGGCGGCGGTGAGCTGCGCGGTGGACTGCAGCGAGTCCATCATCGACCGGGCGATGATCCTGCGGATGCGTGAGAGGTCCTGGGTCACCGAGGTCTGACCTGCGAAGTCGACCTGGACCGGAGCGGCCGCCGGACGTTCCCGGGCCGTGGGGGCAGACGGTGCCGGCGCGGGGTACGACGTGGCGGACGCGCCCGACGGCGAGCCCGCGGCCGAAGACCCCCCAGAGCTCGGTGAGCCCTGGCCCTTCGTGGCGATGGCCTGTTCGGCGTCGGCACGCGTGACACGGCCTGCGGGACCCGTACCCGGCACGTCCGCGGGTTCGATCCCTGCCTCCCGCAGGAGTCGGCGCACGAGTGGAGAGGCCTGGACGCGGCGTCCGCTGCTCGATGCGGACGGGGACGCTGCAGACGCGGGTCGCGCCGTGCGCGGTCGCTCACGGGGTTCTTCGTCCGTGGCCTGCGGGGCGGGATCCGGCTTCGTGGACGCCTCGTCGTCTCCGCCGTTCTTCTCTGCGCCTTCGTCGCCTGCGCTGGCACCCTCGTCGGAGGGTGCGTCGTCGGCGTCGCCGATCACGGCGATGACCTGGCCGACCTCGACGGTGTCGTCGACGGCGAAGCGGATGTCGGTGACGGTGCCGGCCACGGGGGAGGGGACCTCGGTGTCGACCTTGTCGGTGGAGATCTCCACGATGGGCTGGTCGACGGTGACCTCGTCACCGACCTCGACGAGCCACTGCGTGATGACGCCTTCCGCGACGGATTCGCCGAGCTGGGGCAGTTGAACGTCGGCCACTTCGAATCACTCCTGCTGGTCGGTACGTCTGGTCGGGCCAGCTCGCGCCGGCACGTGGTGCGGGTCTAACCGTGCAGGGCACGCCCGGCAAGGGCCAGGTGCGCCTCTCCGATGGCCTCGCTGAACGACGGGTGTGCATGGATGAGCGGTGCGACATCACTCGCGAGCGCCTCCCAACCGTAGATGAGTTGGCCCTCGGCGATCATGTCGGTGGCGCGGGGGCCCACGATGTGCACGCCGAGGATCCGTCCAGCGCCACCCGGTGCGTCCTCGTCCTTCGATGCGATGAGCTTGACCATCCCGGAGGCCTTCGCGATCTGGGCACGCCCGAGGGCCTGGAGCGGATAGCGCTCGACCACGACGTCGTGGCCGGCGTCGATGGCCTGCTGTTCGGTGTAGCCGACCGATGCGACCTCTGGGTGCGAGTAGGTGACGCGCGGGACGCCCAGGTAGTCGATGGGGGCGGCCTCGACCCCGCCGAGCTGGTCCGCGACCAGCATGCCCTCTCCGAACGACGCGTGGGCGAGACCAAGCGTCTGGATGACGTCACCGACGGCCCAGATGCCCGGAACGCTCGTGCGGCAGTACTCGTCGACCTCGACGAAGCCCTGTTCGTTCACGGTCACCCCGGCGGCCTCCAGGCCAGCGTCCTCGGTCACCGGCCGTCGGCCGACGGCGACCAGCAGGACGTCGGCACGGATCTCCTCGGTGCCCTTGCCGGTGTCGACCGTGCAGGTGACGGACCGTTGCGTGGCGGACACGTCGGTCATCTTCGCGCCCGTCATCGTGGTGATGCCCCGCCGCTTGTACGCCCGGGCGATCTCCTTCGAACTGTCCGCGTCCTCGAGTGGCAGCAGGCGATCGAGGAGCTCGACCACGACCACCTCGACCCCGAAGGCGTGCCAGGCCGTGGCGAACTCCATCCCGACAGCACCAGACCCGAGGATGACCGCCTTCTTCGGCAGCTTCTCGAGGGTCAGCGCGTGGTCAGAACTGATGATCCGCTTGCCGTCGAACCGTGCGAATGGCAGTTCACGGGGAACGGAACCGGTTGCGACGACCACGGACGGGGCGCGCACGGTGCGTGATTCGCCGTCCTCCAGGGTCACCTCGACGGTGTCGGCGGCCGTCAGGCGGCCCTCGCCGATGAGCGTCTCCACGCCGCGACCCTTCAGGGCCCCCTGCAGGCCCTTCCACATGCGGTCGACGACGGCATCCTTGTGGGCGTTGATGGCCGCGGCCTCAACCCCCTGGTAGTCGAGGTTGACGCCGAAGTCCGCCGCCTCCTGCGCGTGCTCGGCCATCTCGGCCGACTGCAGGACGGCCTTGGTGGGGATGCATCCCCAGTGCAGACAGGTGCCTCCGACCTTCGCCTTCTCGACGAGGACCACGTCCAGGCCCAGCTGGGCCGCGCGCAGTGCGGTCGAGTAGCCGCCGGTGCCCCCGCCGAGCACGATCACGTCCACGTCGTGTTCGTCGCCGCGCTGGACACGGCCGGACTCCGGGGTCGCCGCGCGGTCCGCAGCCGGTGCAGGCTCGGAGGCGGCCACCTGCGACGAGTCGTCCGAGTCGTCCGAGTCGGACGCCGAGGCGGACGAGGGTGCCGAGGTGTCGTCGTCGCCAGCATCATCGGCGTCGTCGGAGGGTGCGGCGTCGGCGTCGCCGATCACGGCGATGACCTGGCCGACCTCGACGGTGTCGTCGACGGCGAAGCGGATGTCGGTGACGGTGCCGGCCACGGGGGAGGGGACCTCGGTGTCGACCTTGTCGGTGGAGATCTCCACGATGGGCTGGTCGACGGTGACCTCGTCACCGACCTCGACGAGCCAGCGGGTGATGACTCCCTCAGCGACGGACTCGCCGAGCTGGGGCAACTGGATCTCGGCCACGACGTACGGCTCCTCACGTGGGACTCGGACCACCGCGAACGAGTGCATCGTGCAGTGTCACGGTGAGCGGTCGAATGCACCGCACCGAGGCTAGCCGACAGCGACCTGAGACCGCGACGGCCCATCGGACGCCGAACCCGAGGGAGCGAGGGATCCGGCGCCGGGCAGGTCGAGCATCCGTTGGAGCGCCACGCGCGCCCCGGCGCGGGTGGCGTCGTCGACGCGCACCTCGTTGACGACCTCGCCAGCGACGAGGGCCTCGAGGACCCAGACGAGGTGCGGCAGGTCGATGCGGTTCATCGTCGCGCAGAAGCACACCGTGTCGTCGAGGAAGACGATCTCTCGATCGGGGTGCTCGTCGGCGAGGCGCCGCACGAGGTTGAGTTCGGTGGCGATCGCGATGCGAGCGCCGGGGCCCGCCTGCTCCACCCACTCGATGATCTGGTTGGTGGATCCGATCCGGTCTGCACGGGTCACGACCTCGTGGCGGCACTCGGGATGCACCAACACCTCGACGCCGGGGAACTCCTCACGGATGCGGTCGATCATCTCCGGCTGGAAGCGAGCGTGCACCGAGCAGTGCCCCTTCCAGAGGATGATGCGGGCATCGCGCACCTGCTGGTCGGTGAGCCCACCGTCGGGCTGCCACGGGTCGTACACGACGCAGTCATCCAGGTCCATGTCCAGGCCCAGCACCGCGGTGTTGCGGCCGAGGTGCTGGTCGGGGAGGAACAGCACGCGTTCGCCGCCGGCGCCACCGAGCGCCTCCTCGAAGGCCCAGGTCATGGCTCGCGCCGCGTTGGACGAGGTGCACGTGACGCCGCCGTTCACGCCGCAGAAGGCCTTGATCGCGGCCGTGGAGTTCATGTAGGTGAGCGGGACCGTCGAGGTCGCGACCCCGGCACGACCGAGCCGGTCCCAGGCATCGCGCAGCTGGCGCTCCTCGGCCATGTCCGCCATCGAACATCCGGCGGCGAGGTCAGGGAGGACCACGGTCTGGTCGGCGCGACCGAGGATCGACGCCGACTCGGCCATGAAGTGCACCCCGCAGAAGACGATGTACGGCGCCTCGGCGCTGGATGCCCGGCGGGAGAGTTCGAACGAGTCGCCGCGCACGTCGGCGAACTCGATCACCTGGTCGCGCTGGTAGTGGTGACCGAGGATGATGACCTCGTCGCCCAGTGCCCGGCGTGCGGCGTGGGCCCGCTCCGTCAGCGTGGGGTCGTCGGGTGCCGGGAGGTCTCCGGGACACACGACGCCCCGTTCGGTCGCCGGATCGGCTCCGCGCCCGAGCAACAGCAGCGGGGATCCCACCGGGATCGTCGGGACACCCGGCGTGCTGGACACGCGGGCAGCTGCAGGTGGAGTCGTCACGAGGCGTCCTGTCGGAGGCAGCGCGTGCGGGACTGCGCATCGGTGGTGTCGCCAGAGGCGGGCAGACCGTCGAGGCGCGACACCAGTTGTGGTCAGTGTGACCAGAACACCGCCGATGGTAGCACCGCACCCGTCGAGCGTCGTGCGCAGACCTCCGCGGACACGGGTCGCTAACGTCGCGCCTCGGTGTCCGGCGTGAGGACCGCACGGTGGTCCGGTTCCTCGCGATCCGACCGATCCTCACAGGGAGTACGGATGCGCATCCTCGTCGCCATCGATGGTTTCGGTGGCACGCTCACCGCCCGTCAGGCAGGTGACGCCGTCGCCGCTGGCTGGATGCGGTCCCGGCCGGACGATGAGGTCACGGTCCTGCCGCTCTCGGACGGCGGCGAGGGTCTCCTGGACGCCCTTGGCGACTCGGTGGGACGGGAGGAGAACGTCGAGGTGGCCGGACCGCTGGGCCACCCCGTCGACGCGCGTCTGCGCATCGACGGCACGACCGCCGTGATCGAGTCGGCGCAGGCGTGTGGCCTCGGGCGCCTCGAACCCCACCATCGGGATCCGCTGCGCACCACGACCTGGGGTGTCGGCCAGCTCGTGGAGGCCGCGCGCGCAGGCGGTGCCCGCCGGATCCTCGTCGGGCTCGGAGGTTCGGCGACCATCGACGGAGGAGCGGGTGCCCTCGGAGGCCTCGGATTCCGGCTCGTCGAGGCGGACGGGTCGGGTCTGAAGGTGGGCGGTGGTCACGTGGGCTGTGCTGCTGTGGCCACGCGCGGCTGGAGCCCGTCGTTCGCGGAGGTGGACGTGCTGTTGCTCGCCGACGTCACCACGACCCTGCTGGACGCCCCACGGGTGTTCGGACCCCAGAAGGGTGCCGACGACGGTGCCGTCCGTGTCCTGGAGCGGGGACTGCGCGACTTCGCCGACGTCGTCGAACGTGACCTCGCAGGCGGCGAGTCGCTCCGTGTCCATGCCGGATCCGGGGCGGCCGGTGGCCTTGGGTTCGGCCTTGCATGTGGAATCGGCGCGCAGCTGGTGCCCGGGTTCGGCGTCGTGTCCGAACTCGTGGGTCTCGCAGCCGCGATCCAGACCGCCGATCTGGTGATCACCGGGGAGGGGCGCCTCGACGCGACCTCCTTCGAGGGAAAGGTGGTCGGGGAGGTCCTGGCGACCGCGGACGAACACGGACGCCCGGTGCGTGCCGTGGTCGGTTCGCTGGGTGATGATGCGGGGTCTGGCCGACGGTTCGCGGACCTGGAGGTCTCGGCGCCGGCGGGAGCGGGCGACGACCCGGCTCGTGAGGTGCAGGAGGCCGCGGCGCGGCTCGCCGACCGCGTCCGGGCCTGACCGCATGGCCACACCGAGCGCCTTGCCGACACCGGCGCGCGACGTGTTCGGCACACGCCCCGGTACACTCCGATGGTGAGGTGCCCGTCGTCTCAGTACCGGCATCCGACGCCAAGTCGTGGAGGAGCAACGCGTGAGCGCAGACGCCACCGCCAGCACCGTGACCGACCAGGACGTGGAGGGCACCGGGGCGACCCTCGTCGTCACCGAGACCGCCGCCGACAAGGTGCGCAGCTTCCTCGCCGACCAGCCGGACGTCGATGACGTCGCGCTGCGTGTCGCCGTCCAGGCGGGTGGTTGCGCCGGATTCCGCTACGCGCTCTTCTTCGATGACCGGGAGCTCGAGGGAGATCTCGAGGAGACCCACCACGGCGTGCGCGTTCGCATCGACAAGATGTCCACCCCGTACCTGATGGGCGCCGTCATCGACTGGAAGGAGTCCCTCGAGGCATCGGGCTTCTCCATCGACAACCCGAACTCTCAGGGCTCCTGCGCCTGTGGGGACAGCGCGACGTTCTGATTGCGCGGCGGGCAGTCGTGCGTCAGACGCGTCTGCGGACCCAGAATCGCCACGCCGCTCCGTCGTGGCTCGTCGCGCACAGTTCCTGACGTTGCATGCGACACCAGACCGGAACGTCCACGTGTGACGCCGGATCCGTGCTCGTGAGGGCAACCACCTGACCCGGTTCTGCGTCGGCGATCGCCCGAGCCAGTTCGATGACCGGCAGGGGACAGGCCAGACCTGACGCGTCGACGTCGACATGCACCTCGGCGGGCACGACTCCGGTGCCAGTGGTCGGGACCGTCATCACCGGCCGACCCGTCGTTCGACGTCGTACGAGATCTCCGCACCCCGCAGCGCGGGTGCGTCGTGAACCTGTGACATGACCGCCGCGATGGCACGGTTCGGTCCTGATGCCTCCACGCACACGGTCGCACGCAGCTGCGGCCGGTCGTCGCCCGTGGGCCACCATGCCATCACGTTCTCCGTCGCGCCGGCGACCCGCAGCACCTTCTCGAATGTCTCGGGGCGCAGGGCGCCGTCCTCCGGCAGTCGAGCGGTGACCATGATCCGTACGGTGCGTGTCTCCTCGCTGGAGGGTGCGGGCGCCGGCGCCCCCGCGTCCTCCACGGCACCGGCCAGTCCGGGCTCACTCTGTCGTCCGACGTCCACGGCGACGAAGAGGGTGGCGTCCGGGGCGGCCCACGCCAGGTGCGTCGTGGCTCCCCGGAGTCCAGACACGGTCGGTGCGACCGCGGCGACGATGAGGTCGTCACCGCGGGCGAAGGCCTCGACGGCCTGGTGGGTACGGCGCGGATCGTGATGGACCCGACTGCCGAGTGCGGCGACCTCGTCGGGCAACGGCGAGTCCAGCGCACCCGTGCGCAGGATCGTCGTGGGTTCCTCGAGGCCTGCAGCGAGACGACGGGCGAGCCCTGCGGCGAGGTGCAGCCCTGTTCCACCACCCGGCAGCAGGTGATCACTCGACACCGGGAGCAGCACCCGCTGCGGATCCGTGGTGCCGAGTCTCACGATGCCCAACGGGACCGTCGAGTGGCCGACGATCCGGTCGATGAGCAACCCGAAGACGTCCGTGGTCGAACTGATGCCCCGCCATCCCATGAGCACGAGCGACACATCGCTGTCGCGCATCGTGTCGAGCACGCCAGCCGCGGGTTGGGAGGCGTGGACCACGCGTCCGTGCACGGGAACGCCCAGTGACGGTGCCAGCGCCTCCGCGTCGGCGAGGCCCTGCCACGTGTAGGCATGCTCGTCCGCGGGCGCGGACTCGGGCAGGATCGTGATGACCCGCACATGCCCGCCATCGGCCCTCGCGATGTCTGCGGCGATGTGCAGGAGCGGGCGGACCGAGGTGGGGTTCGCCACCGGGACGAGCACCGATCGGCCGAGCGCAGGCTCGGTCATGGCGCCTCCAGACTCGCACGGCCCCTGATCAGGTTCCTGGCGGGGGACCGTCGATCGTAGCGGTGTGCGCACGTCGTCGACCGTGGTTCGACTGATCGCGGAGTGTCGCGACGATGTCCCGATACGCCTCCAGGAACTCGTCGGCGACCTCCCTGGTGGTCTGGGGTCCGAACGAGAGTCGGACGTGCCCATGCGTGAGGGCCTCCATGGCCGCGAGCACGTGCGATGGTTGCTGGTCGCTCGTGGCGCACGAGGATCCGGAGTGCACGGCGAAGCCTCGGGCGTCGAGTTCGGCGGTCAGCGCCGCCCCGTCGACGTACAGGGCGCTGACGGCGACGATGCCCGGGTGGGCGTCGGCCAGCGGACCGTGCACCTGCACGTCGGGGACCTCGGTGAGTCGGGCGCGCAGGTGCCGACGGACGAGTTCCCGTGCGGAGTGTTCGGCGGCGAGGTCGTCCGTCGCCACGCGAAGCGCCACGGCAGCAGCCGCGATGGCGGCGACGTCGACCTGACCGGCGCGGCGACGTCGCTGACGGTCGTCACCCTCGAGCATCGCAGCGATGCGCGCGGACGGACCGAGTGCCAGGAATCCGACCCCGACGGGACCTCCGAACTTCGCCGAGGAGGCCGACACGAGGTCGGCCCCGAGGTGCGTGGCGGTGAATCCCAGCTGACCGACGGACTGACAGGCGTCGACGTGCAGTACGGCGCCCTGTTCGTGGGCGATGCGCGCAACCTCGTCCGTCGGCTGGACGGCGCCCACCTCGTGGTTCGCGTGCTGGACGTGCACGACCAGGGTGTCGGGTCCCACGAGACGTCGAATCGCGTCCACGTCGACGATCCCCGATCGGTCCACGGGCGCGACGTCCACCTGCACGTCGCCGTCGCGCTCGAGGGCACGCGCCGTGCGCAGAACACTCGAGTGTTCGACGGCGGAAACGACGAGTCGCCGGCGGGAGCTGCCCGCGCGCCTGGCGGCGTGCACGGGTCCGACGACGGCGAGGTTGGTCGATTCCGTGCCTCCCGACGTCCACACCACGTCGTCGGGATCGACGCCGACCACCTGCCCGACGGTCTCGCTCGCACGCATCAGCAGGTCGCGAGCCCTGCGACCGGGTGTGTGCAGGCGCTCGGGATCGCCAGATCCGAGGTTCGCGGCGTCCTGGTACGCCGCGAGCGCCTGCGGACGAATCGGCCAGACCGATGCGTGGTCCAGATTGCGAGCGTGGTCCATGGAGCATCCGAAGGGTGGGCGGGGCCGGATCAGCCGCCACGGCGGGCTGGTCGTGCGTCCTGCACGGCGCGCACGTGCACCGTAGGCCACGGCGCCCGGGCGGACACGGCCTGAACGGTACGGTGTGCACCCCCGGTTGGTGAGTGATGGAGGTCCGTGGTGCGCGTGCTCGTGGTGTCCGACGACGAACTCGAGCGTCGGCGAATCGTCGGCGCGATGTCCCTCGTGTCCGCTGAGGTCACGGAGGTCGACGACGTCGAACGGATGCGCGTCCTGCTCATCGAGGAGCCGGGGACCTTCGACGTCGTGGTGGTGGACGGCGACCTGCGACCTCGCGGGGGTTATGCCGCCCTCTACGACGTGCGCGCCCGTGCGGAACTCGACGGGTTCGCGGTGCCCGTGTCGGTCGTCGTGGTCGAGCGCGAACAGGACCGGTGGCTCGCCGCATGGGCGGGGGCGAATGCCGTCGTCTTCCGTCCCGTCGATGGGTTCGAACTCTCCCGACGTGTTCGAGAGATTCGCCATGAAGGGCTTCGCCCCTATGGTGACCGCGGTTCGGACGCGGCCCAGCTGGCGGAGGCGACGCGGGGACATCAGTCGGCCTGACCGGGGGGAGCGTCCATGAGTGAGTTCGAGTGGTCCGACGTGCTCACGCGCCTGCTCGCCGGTGATGACCTGAGTGAGGACGAGTCGGCCGCCGTCATGAGCGCCGTCATGTCGGGTGAGGCGGCCGAGGGACAGATCGGCGCACTGCTGGTGGCCCTGCAGGCCAAGGGCGAGTCCGGTGACGAGGTGGCGGGGTTCGTGCGCGCGATGCTCGCAGCTGCGGAACCCATCGTCATCGACGCCGGCGTCGCCGACCGCCTGGTCGACGTCGTGGGGACGGGAGGAGACCGCGCCGGCACCTTCAACATCTCGACCATTGCCTCGGTGGTCGTCGCGGCGGCCGGGAGTCCCGTCGCGAAGCACGGCAATCGCGCGGCGTCCAGTCGCTGCGGCAGCGCAGACCTGATCGAGGCATGGGGGGTCGTCATCGACGCGCCCATCGACGTGGTCGCACACACGATCGAGGAAGTCGGGATCGGGTTCCTGTTCGCGCGAACCTTCCATCCGTCGATGCGGGTCGTCGGACCCGTCCGTCAGCAGATCGGGATCCCGACCACGTTCAACATCCTCGGTCCGCTGTCCAACCCGGCGGGCGCACCCCACCAGGCCGTGGGGGTGGCCTCCGAGCGGCTGGCGCCGGTCATGGCCGAGGCCCTGCGGCGCCTCGGGCGACGGCGTGCCCTCGTGTTCCGCGGGCGTGATGGTCTGGACGAGCTGACGACGACCGACGTCAACGACGTCTGGGAGGTACGGGACGGCAAGGTGTCGGTCTCCACGATCGACGCTCGGGACCTGGGCATCGCCAGGGCGACCCGAGAGGACCTGCTCGGAGGCGATGTCGACGACAACCTCACCATTGCCGACGAGGTGCTGCGCGGCGTGACCGGACCGCGCGCCGATGTCGTGGCCCTCAACGCCGCAGCCGGTCTCTACGTCGCCGGGGCGGTCGATGATCTCGGCGCCGGCGTGGAACTCGCACGACGCGTGCTCGCAGACGGTGCGGGACGGGACCTCCGCGACCGCTGGGTGGCACGCACGCGCGAACTCGTCCGGTCCTGACGACAGGCGACGTGTCGTGAACCCCGACGATCGAGTCGAACCCGACGGCCTGTCCCACGACCCCTCACGCATCGAGGGCAGGCCCACCATCGACGTGGAGACGTTCTTCACCGCGGACGTACGCGTGGGCACGATCACCGCTGCCCGCCCCCTCGAGAGGGCGCGGATTCCGGCGCTCGTGATCGAGGTCGACTTCGGCCCGGTGCTCGGCACGCGGCGATCGTCGGCCAGGATCACCAACTACCCCATCGACGACCTCGTGGGACGGCAGGTCGTGGGTGTCGTGAACCTGCCCCCGCGCCGCGTGGCAGGCATCGACAGTCAGTTCCTCGTCCTCGGAGCGCTGCACCCGGACGGCAGTGTCGAGCTGCTGGCGCCCGACGGCGACGTCCCCGACGGGGCCCCCGTCGCCTGAACAGACGCGATGGTCGTCGCGCGAACTCGCGGCGGTCGGGCCGCCTCGAGCCCACGTCTGTCGACCCGCGTCCGCCGTCCGACATCGGTCATCTCGGCCCGGGCGAGGTGCAGACGTGCGCCACCGGCGAGCGCCTGTGCGCAGGTGCCCTCGACCTCGACGACCCGCACGTCCTCCTGTTCGAGCGCGGTTGCGACCAGGTCGAGCTCGGCGAGATCGCCGGATGGTTCGACGTGGAGGGCTGCCGGTCGGGCACTGCGTGCCCACGTCGCCACCTCGTCGTCGGAGACGTCCACCGGTTGGCGAGACGACGCGACGAGTCGTCCTCGCTCGATCACGAAGGCCTCGGTGTGTGCCTGTGCCCGTCGGGACACCACCAGACGCTCGGCCGTGCCCCACGCGGAGCGTCGCCGCACGTCGGACAGCACCCGAACGGTCGCCTCGAGTGCGGTCCGGGCGTCCGCCGCCTGCTCGTAGCGCTGCTCGGAGGCGCGCAGCGTCATCTGGGCATGGAGGGCGTCGAGCAGCGGCACTGGATCGTCGAGGTTCCGTTCGAACCGTGCCACCTCACGGGCGTACGCGGTGGCGGACTGACTCCCGTCACAGACTGCGGCGCAGCGGCCGACATCGCGCAGCATGCAGGCACCGTGGTCCTGAGCACGACGCAACCGCAACGTGCACGGCCGCAGTCCAGACACGGAGTGCATCGCCTCCACGAAGGCTGACGCCACCCGACGGGAGGCGACAGGTCCGAACGTCCGCGGGTGCGACGCGCGAGGTTGCGTGACGATGGACAGGCGCGGGAAGGGTTCGTCCGTGAGTGCGATGTGGACACCGCGCACTGGTCGCGTGGAGCGGCGGTTGTACCGGGGGAGCAGGCGGTGCAGGTCGCGCAGTTCCCGGACCTCGGCCTCGAGCAGTGTTGGTGTCGGATGCCACTCCACCCGGGCCGTGTCGCGAACGAGCGAGTCGACCACGGCGCGGGTGTCGCTCGTGAAGTAGCTGCGCAGGCGCGCGCGCAGGTTCGTCGCCTTTCCGACGTAGAGCACGGCGCCACGATCGTCGAGGAACCGGTAGGTGCCACACGTGGATGGCGCGGCGCGGACGAGGTCGATGCGTCGGAACCGACGGTCAGACGATGACCGGGTGAGCGCACGCAGGTCCTCGAACGTCGTCGTACCGAGCGATCCGGCGCGTTCGATGAGTCCGTGCAGGACGTCGACCGTCGCCCGCGCGTCGGTCAGCGCACGATGGTCCGGGGTCGTCCGTGCCCCTAGGTGCGCCGCGAGTGTGGCAAGCCGCAGGTCGCGCACCTCGCGGCGCACGAGACGCCGGGCCAGGCGCACCGTGTCGAGCACCACGGGATCGATCGTGTACCCGTGGCGACGCGCGGCAACGGTGAGAAAGGCGTGGTCGAACCGAGCATTGTGGGCGACGAACACGGCGTCGCCCAGGAACTCGACGAGAGAGGGCAGCACCGCGTCGATGGACGGGGCACCTCGGACCATGTGGTCCGCGATGCCGGTGACGGCAGTGATGGTTGGAGGAATCGGTACCCGCGGATCGACCAGCGTGGCCAGTTCCCCGAGCACCTCGCCACCACGTGCCCGCACGGCACCGATCTCCGTGATGTGATCGGTCTCTGGTCGCAGGCCGGTCGTCTCCAGGTCGACGACCACGAAGGTGGTGTCGATCAGCGGGGTGCCGAGGCTGTCGAGGGTCGGTTGGAGCACGGCGTCCATCCTGTGGTGGACCGAACACCTGTTCTATCATGGTCCTGTGACGGCGTCGATCAGTGCTGGCAGCGAGGACACCACGTGCTCGTGCGACCTCCGACGATGGAACGTCGCAGGATCGTGTCGCACCGAGGGCAGGGCAGGCCTGCTCGGCCGTAGACATCGAGGAACGCGGCGTAGCGGCCCGATGCACCATTCACCATCTGGTGGTCACGGAACGTGGTGCCCTCACGTTCGATGGCGGCCTGCAGGACCTCTCGCAGGTGCCCATGGAGTCGACGAGCACGTCGCGGGCCGACGTTGCGGGCCGCCGGGTGGATCCCGGATCTCCACAGGCACTCGTCGGCGTAGATGTTGCCGACACCCGCCACGAGGGTCTGGGACAGCAGAAGTGCCTTGACGGGCGCGCGTCGGCGACCCAGTTCGGCGCTGAACGCCGCGACGTCGAACGCGGACGTGAGCGGCTCGGGGCCGAGGCGCGCGAGGGTGGGGACGGTCGGTTCGTACTCGCCAGCGGCGACCACGCTGGCACGACCGAAGCGCCGGGGATCGCGCATCCTCAGCACACGATCGTCGTCGAGGGTGATGGCGACCCGGTCGTGGGCACGCATGTGGGCGGCGTCGGGTGCCGTCAGGCGCAGGGATCCGCTCATGCCCAGGTGCAGCACGAGTTCTCGCGCGGGCGTTCCGTCGGCAGGGCGCAGGTCCAGCAGGAGGAACTTGCCGCGACGGCCGACGTCGAGGATGGCGCATCCCGGTGCCCGTTCGAGCTGGGAGATGCGAGCCGCTGGATGCGGATCCCACCACACGTCGACGATGCGGCGACCGACCAGCTCGGGGGCGAGCTGGCGACGGATGGACTCGACCTCGGGGAGTTCGGGCACGGTTCCGCGGAGGGTAGCCCGCAGAGGTCACTAGAATCGTCGTCGACGAGGAGCCTCCGATGGAACGTGTCCCGACCGCGGCCGAGCGCCTTCGGTGCCGTGCGTGCGCGAACGTGACGCGGTTCGACGTGGTGGAGACGACGCGAACCCGCCGATTTCGGCACTTCGACCTCGCCGGTGACGGGGAGACCGACGAGGAGGAGGTGCTCGACCACACCGTCGAGTCGGTCACCTGTCGGTGGTGTGGCCGGGCGGATGCGATCGAGATCGAGCCGCGGCCGAGCGCGGAGACCTGATCGGTGTCCGTCGTGTCTCGTCTCGACCCCGGGGGACTGGAGGCGCTCGATGCCGACGACTGGGCGTGGCTGCTGCCTCACGTCCGCCGGGTCGTCACCGACGCGCGTGACGACCTCGGCGCCGAGGACGCGTCCCTGGCGGATCTTCCCGCCGGGCGCCTTGCGGGGGGAGAGCCTCGTCGCCGTGTCTGCACCCTCATCTCCGGGGATCCACGACTCTTGACGCCGCTCGCGCGCGTCGTCCGCGAGACCGTCGACGTACCCCCAGCCGTCAGAGCGCTGCTGAGTGCTCCCTCCGACGTCGGGCGCACGTCACCGGATCCGATGCCGCAGGAGACGGCGCGGTCGCGCGACCGTGCTCGCCTGCGGCGCGTGCGTGACCAGCTCGACGAGGCACGACGGCAGGTGGAGGGGGAGCGGGCCCGGGCCGTCGGATTCGAGGAACGGGTCCAGTTCGTGACAGCCGAACGGGATGAGGCTCGCGTCGAACTCGCGTCGGCCCTCGCGCAGTTGGACGTGGCCGGCCGGGAACGCGAACAGGCCGTCGAACGTGAGCGTCGGCGTCGAGAGCAGGAGATCGCGCGGCTCACGGACGAGGTCCGACGGTTGCGTCGCCTTCAGGCAGACGCACGCCGCCTCACGGACGAGACACGCCAGCACCCTCCGGAGTCGGTACGCCGCTCTGCTGCGGCGACCACCGAGGGCCCTGATGGGGTGCACCCCGAACGAGTGATTCCCGGTCGGCCCACCGCGCTTCCCGACGGGGTGGCGCCGTTGAGTCGCGAAGCGGCTGAACTCCTGATGAATCGTGATCGGCTGGTCGTCATCGACGGCTACAACGTGACACTCCAGCACCAGACAGGGCTCGGCCTCGAGCACCAGCGTCGCTGGCTCGTGGATCTGGCGACCCGCGCAGTGCAGCGGTTCGGGGTTCGACCGCTGATCGTGTTCGACGGAGAGGTGGCGGGCTCTGGCGACGCCGGGGCCCTTCGCCGAGGCGTGCGGGTGCGGTTCACGGACGCCGGGTTCACGGCGGACGACGACATCGTGCTCGAGGTCGATGCGACCGATGAACCGGTGCTCGTCGTCACGGACGACGAGGAACTCGCCCGACGCGTTCGAGCGAGCGATGCAGACGTGCTCGCCACCGCGCCGTTCGTGTGGGCGACCCGCTAGGGAAGCTCGAGCCGGGCAATCAGCCCGAGATGATCCGACCACGTCTGCGCGAAGACGCCGTGTCCGGTGACCGTGAGGTCGTCGGACACCAGGATGTGGTCGATCTGCACGGTGGGATCCTGGGAGGGCCAGGTCGCGACGCCCTCCGGGATGGCGCTGGTGACGAAGGCGCCAAAGGTCGTCAGCTCCACCGATCCGGGGGTGGCGTTGAGGTCCCCGGCCACGATGACGGGCAGGCCGCGGTCCCTGAACCGGGCCACGGATGCGACCACGGCCCGTGTCTGGGGGACGCGGGTGTTGCCGTCGTCGTCCACATGGGACAGGTGGGTGCCGATGACGGCGAGGTGGCGGTCGTCGTCCACCTCGAGCACGACCGCGAGTTGGCTGCGGGCCATCGCGTCGCCGCCTCGCGGAAGTCGCTGGTGGCTGACCTCGGCCGGGGGAAAGCGACTGAGGATCGCGTTTCCCCACACCT
Source organism: Nitriliruptoraceae bacterium (assembly GCA_040880235.1). Taxonomy (GTDB): domain Bacteria; phylum Actinomycetota; class Nitriliruptoria; order Nitriliruptorales; family Nitriliruptoraceae; genus JBBDIX01. Next base: position 6,536 of record JBBDIX010000043.1, on the reverse strand, counting down.
CGTCTGCTGCCGGGGCGAACAGGTAGGGCATTCCGAGCTCCCGTTGCAGGAGTCTCAGGTTGTCTCGGTTCCCGCTCGTCAACCAGCCTCGATCGACCTCGTTGAGCACCACGACATCAGGCTCGGTACTGGCGATGGCGCTGGCGAGGCGTTGGATGGACAGGCGTCCCCGCACGTCGAATCCCATGTGGACGTTGTAGAGCACGACCGTGAGCTCATCGCTGGTGGCGTCGTGGGCCGCGGGAGCAGGACCCGGCCATGACTGGGTTGCCAGGGACGCCGACGCGACCACGAGTGTCACGATCGCGACCGTCGCGGACCGACGCAGCACGGAGAACACCCGGGGTCCGAGGCTCCGGGGGGGGGGG
>JBBDIX010000043.1:0-6158 GCA_040880235.1 Nitriliruptoraceae bacterium | reverse complement strand
CCGCGACGAGCCCGGCGATCGCGAGGATCCCGGCCGTGAGGAGCAGGACGGCGCGCGGGGGATGGGGCAGCACGAGGTCGTACGGGGCATACACGCCGAAGCCGAGCACGGTGAACGCCAGTAACCAGCCGGATCCGGCCGCTGCTCGGCGTCGAGGCGAACTCTGTGAGGAGATCTCACAGGAACCGACCAGTGCGCCGAGTCCCAGGGCGAGCAGCGCCTGCGAGCCAACGGCGGCGAGCGTGAGGGAGGCGAGCGCCCCGACGGTGGCGATGATGACGAGGAGCGCGGCTGCAGGTCCTCCTGCGCGTGGAGCGACGCCTCGCACGGTGGCACACCCGAGAACGAACAGGCCGCAGAACACGACGAGCGTGCCCGCCACGAGATGATCGGGCCAACGGGTCGCCAGCGCGACGCGTCCGGGCGCGGCAACCAGCACCAGGAACAGCAGGGTGGCCGGACCGAGCAGCCACCATGGCCACGCCGCCTGATCAGGACCGGGGACCACGTCGACCGTCGAGACGTCGACTGCTCGCGCGACGAGCACCGTCACGAATCCGAGCAGGAGTGACGCGAGGAGGAATCGAGCCTCCGTGCGCCAGAGCACGTCGACGCCGCCGGCCGCCGCCTGGATCGCTGCGGACACGGCGACGCCGACCACGATGCCCAGTCGCGTGCTCGCACCGCGTACGCGGGTCGCCGCGAGGAGGCCGAGCGCAACAGAGCCCGCCACGAGGGTGAGTGACGACCCGAGGAACTGCGCCATGCCCCCGTCGGCCAGGTGGGTGGCCACGCGGGACACGGCGGCCACCGCGATCGAGGACATCCATGCGGGCCGTGGCCGGCGGAGACCGGTCAGGGCGAGCACGATGGGCGGAGTGGCGACGGCGACGGCGATGGCGCCGAGCAGGGTCGCAGGGGTGTCGCCTGCATCGCCGACGACGAACAGCACCGAGGGGAGCCACACGCGCAGGGCATCGGTCCACAGCCACGCGAGCAGCACCGCGATGACGGGCGCAACACTTCGAGGTGGCTTCATGGACGGGCTCCGGGGAGGTCCAGCGATCGTAGTCGTGAGGACAGGCGCCTCCCGCGGTGCCCATCGGGCACATGCGAAGAGCCCCGTCCAATGGACGGGGCTCTCGTTCGAACGACCTTCATCTTTGCGGAGGCATCAAGCCAGGGCACCGACGAACGGTCGGCCGTGGTCTGGTCAGACCGGGGTGACGTTCTGGGCCTGCGGGCCCTTCTGGCCCTCACCGACCTCGAAGCTGACGGTCTGGCCCTCTTCAAGGGCCTTGTACCCCTGCATCTGAATGGCCGAGAAATGAACGAACAGGTCCTCGCCGCCATCGGCTGGGGCAATGAACCCGAAGCCCTTGTCGGCGTTGAACCACTTGACGGTGCCTTCTGGCATGTGTGCTTCCCTATCTGTATCAGTCAGTCAACACGCGCGGATGGGTCGACTCGCGGGTTTTCGGTGCGGGTCGTGACACCCCAGCCTGATGCGTGAACTCCTGAGGATAGCGCATCTGGAGGACTCACGTCACATTACGTCCCACGTCCTGCGCGGGCCCAGGCCAGACGTTCCGTGGGTGACGATCCGGTGAGGCGACGCAGGCCCCGCAACACCTGGCGTGCGCGACGCAGGTCGGATGCCGCGGTACGCACGTCGATGCCGAGCACCTGACGGTGGGCCGGTGACAGGCTCGCACGAACGCCGGCGAACAGGATGCCGTACGCGGTGAGTGGGACACGGGGAAGCGGAGGTCGATGCAGGAAGTCGACGGCATCACGTCCCGCGGGATCGAGCCGTAGCACGGGCGCGTACGACGCCAGTCGATCCTCGAGTGCACGCACGGTCAGCGGAAGCAGGCCATCGGTCAGCAGCGGCAGGTCGACGTGATCGTGCCAGGCGCCGTCGAGGTGGTCACCACGCGTGCCCATGAGCGGGGTCAGATCCACGCGTGGGTCGAGCAGCGCGGCGATGCGTGACTGCTCGGCCACGAAGGTGTCGGCATCGCGTGCGTCGAGTGGGTGGGGCGCCCACAGGCGATCGGCTGCGAGGAACGACGACGTGAGGGCGAGTGCGACCCATGCGAGCAGAGAGGGCTCTGACGCGTCGTAGGCACTGCCGTCGGGAGCCACGCCGCGCACCCTGCGGTGGATCTGCCGGACCCGGACCGTGACGTCCATCGCCTCACGCAGGGAACCGAAGGTGGTGATCGTGACCCACGCCGACGTTCGCTGCAGTCGGCCAAGTGGATCGTCGCGATAGGCCGAGTGGTCGGCGACGCCCGCCATGGCATGGGGATGGGCGATCTGTACGAGCAGCCCCCGGATGCCCCCGGCGATCGCCCCGGGTTCGGCGATCACCCGCCATGAGGGAGACCCGGGCCCGGTGAGCCCGGGGTCACCTCGTTCCGCGGTCCCGGAGAGCGGTGGGGGCCCGAACATGCGCTGGATCTGGCGTCGCACCAGGGGTCCCACGACCGGGATGCCCGCACGCACGGTGTCTGGTGTGAGGCTCATCCGTCTCCGTAGCCACCGAACACGTCGTCGAGGGTCAGCTGTCGCGGGGGATTCGATGCCGGCGGTGCCGTGGACGTCTCGCGATCCAGGATCTCTCCCGTCAGAGCGGTCCACCACCAGCGCAGTCCGCGAGGAGGATTGCGGACGCTGAGCGACGCGAACTCCCGGTCGAGTCGGCCGAGGAACACCAGATCGGTGACGACGTCGTCGACCGTCCGGCGCACCACGTCGTCACGGCGGTAGTCGGCCCTCAGCAGAGGGATCACGTCGGCGCGCGCCTCCACGCCGCGGTAGCGCTGCGCCATGGGCTCGGCGCCTGCAGCGAGCCTGCGGCGGGCCTCGCGCCACAGCAGCCGCTGCCGTGAGAACCAGTCCCACGCGTGTGCAGGAGGTGCCGTGCGCGTCACCCGATGCTCTCCGCGGTGCTCGACGCCGATGGCGCCCTCGACGCTGCGACGTGTCCGATCGCCGCACGGGTCATGGCGCTGCGCGGCCATGACGTGTGGTGAGCGTATCCGCGAGGTCCGTCCGCCCCCGGGACGTCGGTGCGCGTCGGGGTCGACGGGCGGCGTCGTCGGGCCGACCGATTCCGTGCACACCGCTAGCGTCGTGCGGACATGAGCAACGTCACCGGCCCCGTCCTCGATCCGTTCGGGCCTGCGCCAGATCGATCCCCGTCGACGCCGCGCAGGCCTCGCCGCCTTGCGCGGACCCATCCGGCCGTCTGGGTCCCCGCAGTGGGCGTCGCCGTCGCGATGCTCGTGCCGGCGCTGTATCTGGTGATCGCGGCGGCCGACCTCTCCGCGGGCCGTGCGTGGGAGATCGCCACCGACAGGTCCACCCTGCAGCTTGCACGGAGAACCGTGGGGTTGGCGGTGTCGGTGGCGATGGCGAGCCTCGTCATCGGCGTGCCCATCGCGTGGTTGACGACGCGGTCGGACGTCCCGGCACGTCGGTTCTTCGCCGTGGCGACCGCACTTCCTCTGGTCATCCCGACGTATGTCGGGGCGTACGCGCTCGTTGCGGCCCTCGCGCCGGGGGGACTGGTGGAGGAGTGGTTCCGTTGGAGACCACCCGCGCCCTACGGGTTCTGGGGCGCGTTCGTGGCACTCACCCTGTTCGCCTTCCCGTACGTCCTGCTGACCGTCCAGGCGGGTCTGCGAGGCCTCGATCCGAAGCTGGAGGAGGCGGCGCGCTCCCTGGGGCACTCGCCCCTGTCGACCTTCGTCAGGGTTGTGCTCCCGCAACTGCGTCCGTCGGCCGCCGCGGGCGCGCTGCTCGTCGGCCTGTACGTGCTGAGCGACTTCGGCGCGGTGTCCATCCTGCGGTACTCGACGTTCACCAGGGCGCTCTACCTGCAGTACCGGACCGCCTTCGACCGGGCGCCTGCGGCGATGCTCGGACTGATGCTGGTGGTGTTGACCGTGGTGATCGTCGTCGCGGAGACCCGGGTGGCGCGCGACCGCGGCGGGCAGTTCGGCCGGCGGGGAAGCGTCGGCGCCGCTGCGATGGTCCCCCTGGGTCGCTGGCGGTGGCCGGCCGCCGCGTTCTGCAGCGGCGTGGTGGCCGTCGGGCTGGTCGTTCCGGTGGGGGTCATCGGCTACTGGCTGGTGCGAGGCCTCGCTGCCGGGGAGATGACGACACTGGCGCTCGGTGCTGCGGGACGCAGTCTCGTCGTGGCGGCGCTCGGCGCCGTCGTCGCGGTTGCTGCTGCCCTGCCCGTGGCGATCTGGTCGGCGCGAACGGCGTCGCGCATCGCCCGCGTCGTCGAACGCATCGCCTTCACGGGTTACGCCCTGCCGGGCATCGTGGTTGCCTTTGCGCTCGTGTTCGTCGGGATCCGCGTCGTCCCCGTGCTCTACCAGACCCTGGCGATGCTCGTCTTCGCCTACGTGGTGCTGTTCCTGCCCCAGGCAGTCGGCGCGATCCGAAGCGCGCTTGTCCAGGTGGAGTCCGACGTGGAGGCCGCGGCACGCACGCTGGGCGCCTCGCGCATGTCGGTGGTGCGCCGGGTGACCCTGCCCCTGTCGCGACGGGGCGCCGTCGCGGGCGGTGCGCTCGTGTTCCTCACGATCCTCAAGGAACTACCGGCGACCCTGCTGTTGGCGCCGACCGGATTCGACACCCTCGCGGTCCGGGTCTGGTCGGCGACCGAGGAGGCGTTCTTCACGCGTGCGGCACTCCCCGCGATGCTGCTGATCCTGCTGGGGTCCGTGCCGCTGGCCATCGTCATGGTGCGGGACCGCCGGGAGACGGGCTGAGGCCGAGGAACCCCGCCGGGCACCGGCGCTTCGACCGCGGACCCGCAGTGCGCGTCTCAGCCCGTGGGCGACAGGACGCGCGCACCGTCGTCGACCTGCCGGATCGGTGGGGCGTCGCCGTGCGGGAACGTGAGCACCGGACCGTCGACGGTCACCTCCACGCACTGGTCCCGTTCGAGGTCGATGCGAGGTCCCCTCCGGGCGCGGATGCGCTGACCGTCCGCGAGCTCCAGGTCGACGAGCTGGTCGTGACCGAAGTACGACAGGCCGACGATGGTCGCAGGACCCGTGTCCGAGGCCTTCAGCCGCACCGCCTCCGGGCGCACGACGACGTCGACGTGATGATCGGTGACCGGTACCCGTGTCGACAGGCGACCGATCGACGTGTCGACGAGGTAGTCGCCCGCGCGCGTCCCCACGAGCGTGTTCGCCTCGCCCACGAACTCTGCGACGAATCGTGTGTTCGGGCGCGTGTACAGGGTGTGGGGGTCCGCCACCTGGTGGAGTCGTCCCTGCCTCATGACCGCGACACGGTCGGCAAGCGACAGGGCCTCCTCCTGGTCATGGGTGACGAACACGGCGGTGGCATCCGCCTGGCGAAGGATCGCCCGTACGTCCTCTCGGACCGTCGTCCGTAGCGAGGCGTCCAGGCTGGAGAACGGTTCATCGAGCAGCACGACCCGCGGCGAGGGCGCGAGTGCCCGCGCGAGTGCGACGCGTTGCTGCTGGCCGCCCGAGAGTTCGGACGGGAGCCGGTCGGCATGTCCGGCCATCCCGACGAGGTCGAGGACGTCGCGAACCCGTGCACGGCGTTGCCGTCGTCCTCGGCCGCGCAGCCCGAACGCGACATTGCCTGCCACCGTGAGATGGGGAAACAGGGCGTAGTCCTGGAACACGAGGCCCACGTTTCGCTGCTCGGCCGGAATTCCCACGCCCGGGCCGCTCACGAGGTGTCCGTCGATGGCCACGGTGCCCTCGTCGGGCATGGTGAGCCCCGCGATCATGCGCAGGATCGTCGTCTTGCCACACCCCGAGGGGCCGAGCAGCGCCGTGATGGTGCCCCGGGGAACGACGAGGTCCACCCGGTCCACGGCGACGGTGGCACCGAAGCGCTTCACCAGCCCGTGGCACTCGAGGGCAGCGTTGCCGGAGGGATCCATGACGACGATCGTTTCCTTGGTGAGTGTCCGGGGTCGGGCCTGTGTTCGGGTTCGCGGCGAGGCCCGGCGGACTGCAGACGCTCGTGTGCAAGGTAAGGCTACCCTTCCTCGGCGCGAGGACGCGAATCACGTCGAGGTAGCCTCCGACACATGACATCGACGACGACCACACCATCCGATCCGAACACGAAGGGCGCGGCGAGAC
>JBBDIX010000042.1:15360-26814 GCA_040880235.1 Nitriliruptoraceae bacterium | reverse complement strand
ACACGACGTACGACATGAGGTTCACCGGATCGTCCCAGACGATGACGTCCCAGGGACGGTCGACCACGGCGACCGAACGCGTGTCCACCTCACGCTCACGCGTCGGGGTGGACGTCGCCGCTCGGGTTGGCTGCATGCGTGGCCCAGCGTGTGGTCTCAGCGCCGCCGGCGACGAGCCATGCGGCGCTGGCGTTCGCGCTCCTCGAGCTCTTCCCAGGTCGGCGGTGCGGCCATGGTGCGTCCCACGGGACTGTCCTCCGGGGCGCTCTTGGTGATCTTCACGCCCACGGCTGCGGTGCGACCGCGTTCGGAGTCCTGGAGTTCGAACTCCACCTCGTCCCCGGACCGGAGCGCTCCACCGCTGACCTCATCGCCGGCGACGTAGAACTCGTTGCCGTCGGACGCGATGATGAATCCGAACTTCTGCTCCGGATCGAAGACCTTGACGTGACCGGTGGGCATGACGCGCACAACCTCAGGGTGAAGCGATTGCGGGACCACTGCGGGATGCAGGCCCGTGACTCGCGTGGACTCATGGTGGACGGAGGGGGCATCCAGACGTGCGGACACGAGGACACCACTCGTCGGAAGCGTAGCGACTCGTCGTCAGCCGCGTGCCGCCGCCCACGCCGTGGCCGCATCCTCCACGTCGTCATACGCTCCCTCGGCGAGGGCCTCGACCGGCGTACGCGAACCGAGGCGGCGCTGGGGCGACGTGAACCACCGAGCCACCGTGTCGTCGTCGGCCCATCCCTGCAGCACCCGCAGCACGTCCAGTGCCACCTCCACGGCGCCCCTCTGTCCATCGTGGGTCGAACGCAACGGGTCGATCTGCTCGTCACCGACGAGCGCGCGCAGCTCGAACTCGTCGTCGAGCGGGTCATCTCGATACATCCGGCTCCGGCTCCGTTCCCGTGTGGTGCAGGTGGACTGCTGCGGCCGTCAGGCGCCCCGGGAGAGTTCGGCGTGTGCACGCTCGCACTCCTCGACGAACGACGCTGCCGCCACGACCCGGGCGGGCAGGCGTTCGAGTTCGTCGGCGAGCGCCTCGAGTCGATCCTCGAATGCACGCGCCAGTGGCGTGTCCGTGTGTCGGATCCCCCACCGGAGCCGGCGGTCCACCGTGTCCGCGAGTGCCGCGGACTCTCGCTGGTAGCGCCGAATTCGGCGCTGCTCCTCGGCAAGGTACTCACCACAGCGATGCAGCCCGTCGAGTTCCTCGCGGGCACGCAGCAGTGTGAAGTACGCCGACTCCACGGCATCACGTCCCATGGTCGCAGCTCCGTCAGTCGGCAAGGTCCTGCGCCCGGGCACGAAGTCCACCCAGCGCCTTCTCGAGCAGGTCGTTGACGGCCTTCTCAAGCATGGGTCTCGGGAGTGGGAGATCCACCCCGACCTCCATCGAACACGTGACCAGGGTTCCCGCGGGGTCACCGGCGAGCACGTACTCGCCATCGAACTGGTTGATGATCTCGCCCCTGACGAGAGACCAGCGCAGCGCGTCGTCGGCGTGCTCGTACGCGAGCGTGCAGGTCACCTGGGCCAGCGGGGTCTGGACCGCCACGGTCGCGAGGGTCGGCCGCCCGGCGTCGTCGCGCTCGTCCACGGTCGCGGACCGGATGCCACCGGCCCACGCCGGGTAGTCCTCGATGGCGAGTACCACGCGGTGGACCCGTTCCCGCGGGGCGGCGATCGTCGTCGATCCGGACACCTGCACGCTCATGACGGCTCCTCTGGTGGCGCCGACGTGTCGTCGGCGAGCTCTCGGGTCAGGCGTTGGACCGCGTCGTCGAGCGCGCGCAGTTCCTCGAGCTCTCGTCGCACCTTGCGTCGCAGCTCCGTGCGTCGTGCGACGACGGGGCCAAGCAGGTGGTCCGAGGCCTGCGTCTCGTCGGGCCACGCAGGGCACAGGGCGCGGTGGTCACACCAGTCACACAGACGATTCGGTGTCGGGATGAACTCCTGTGCGCGGATGCCCGCCGCCGTGGTCCTGACGGCGTCGCGCGCCGCGTCGAGGTCGATCTCCTCGAGCCCAACCCGCACGACGACCCCGGCGACGACGAAGTCGAGCGCGACGCTGGCGGGAAGCTGCCCGTAGAGGTGTTCGCACGCCAACGCATAGATCGCGAGCTGCAGTGAACCCGCGACACGTGCACGCGGCTGGGCCCGACGGTTGGTCTTGTAGTCGATCACGTGCAGCGACCCGTCGTCGTCACGATCGATGCGGTCGATGGCACCGACGACCACGGCGTCCTCGAAGGGAAGCTCGAACCACATCTCGGTGGCGACCGGCAGTCGGTAGTCCTCGAGGACGCGACGGTGGTAGCGCCGCAGCACGTCCTGCGCGTGCCGGTAGAACTGCACCTGTTCGTCGCGATCGAGGTCCTCGAAACCACTCGAGTCCCAGGCCTCGAACAGGAACCCGAGCAACTCCTCCTCGGACGGCGGCGTGGGCAGCTTGCGATCGTAGAAACGATCGAGTGCGTCGTGTATCGATGATCCGAGCGACAGCGCCGGACTTCCCAGACCCGGGATCCGGTCCACGTACGCGTATCGGAACTTCCGGGGACAGTTGCGGTACGTGTCCATGCGACTGAACGACAGACGGACGCGGCCCTCGTCGTCGATCAGGGGCGGCGTGGAGGGCGCAAGCTCGGCGAACTCCTCGAACCCGGCCAGCACCGGTGCGTCACTGTCCACGGCCAGGCCGACCGATGGGTCTGTCGGCGGTTGCGGGTCACTCGGTGCCGTGGTCATGCCGCGAGCGTAACGAGGTCCTGACACCTGCTGGCTCAGGATCGACAACCGGTGCCGACGCATCGCTACCATCGGCCGCCGCGACGAACGACGCCACCTGACGAGAGGTCGACCGTTGCCAGACGAGCTGGAGCAGTTCCTTGGTGCGACGCGGCGTGCGACCGACCGCCTGTTCGAGCAGCGCATCATCTTCCTCAAGGGACCGATCGACGACGCGGTCACGGACTCTCTGGTGACGCAGATGCTCGCGCTCGACGCCGAGTCGGACGAGGACATCACCCTCTACGTGAACTCGCCCGGAGGGATCATCACCGGAATGTTCGCGATGTACGACTCGATGCGCCTGCTCTCCAGCCGGGTGAACACCCGCTGTGTCGGCCTCGCAGCGTCCGCGGGTGCCTTCCTGCTCGGTACGGCCACCGGGACGCGCTCCGCGACGGAGAATTCCCGCATCATGATCCACCAGCCCCTGGGTGGCGCTCGCGGAACCGCGAAGGACATCGAGATCCAGGCCAGGAACATCGTCTGGATGCGTGAGCGCATCAATGAGATCCTCGCGGACCGAACGGGCCGCACGATCGACCAGATCCGCGCGGACACCGACCGCGACTACTGGATGTCTGCGCAGGAGGCCGTCGACTACGGCCTCATCGACGAGGTCGTCGAACCCGGTCGCGGCGCCTGATCGTCGAGGCAGTCTCTGCGCCCGTCGACGCCTGACGGTCACGCACCCTCTCGAATCCTCGTCACTCCGGTCCCCCTCACCGGGGCTCGTGACCACCGTTGCTCGCCGATCCGTCGGCGCCCAGGGTGTCGCGGACGACAGCGCTCCGTCCTCTGCTCCATGACCTTTCGACCAGGTGCGGTCCGGCTCTGCATGCCCGACGGTCCATGGCGTACATCTCCAGCCAGGATCGAGGCAGCCATGACCCCCATCCGTTTCGGCACGATCATCGGCCTGGCACTGGGCTCGATCTGGGTGTTCGCCGGCTTCCTGTCGGCCCTGCTCGTGGCGGTGATCGCGGTGATCGGCGCCGTGGTCGCTGCTGTTCTGACCGGTCGTGTGGACCTTGCCGAGTACCTGGGTCACCAGCATGACTGACACCTCGCGCCGAGGCCTCGGGCCTCGACCGTGACCGAAGGAGCCTCACCATGAGCCAGTCACAGAGCACGGAGCCCATCGCCTCGAAGGGTCAGACGGGCAGCAACCGCAACGCGGAGGTCACCAGGCGGTCCGACGACCGTGGCACGACCACCATCGACGACGGCGTCGTGGCGAAGATCGCCGGCATCGCGACGCGCGAGGTCAGCGGTGTCGCCGCCATGGGCGGCAACCTCAGCGGTGCGGTGGCACAGGTCGTCGGGCGCATCCGCGGAGAGGAACATGCGACCTCCGGCGTGGGCGTCGAGGTCGGCACCCGGCAGGCGGCCGTGGACCTGAGCATCACGGTGCAGTACCCCGCGATCATCACCGAGGTGGCCTCGTCGGTGCGTGACCACGTGATCGACCAGATCGAGAAGCTGACCGGGCTCGAGGTCGTCGAGGTCAACATCGCCGTCACGGACCTCGCGTTCCCGGGCGGGGACGAGGAGGACGACCACAGCCGTGTCGAGTGATGCCACCGAGTCGAGCCGAGGTGCGCTCGCGCGCGCCGCTGCCGGTGCGGCGATGACCGTCATGGGCGTCACCCGCCTTGACGGCGGCGTCGTCGGTGAGTTCTCCACCCACGCGGATGGCGAACGGGTCGAGGGCGTCCGTGTCGGGCGCGAGGATCCACCCACGGTCCGGCTTCGCCTGGTCGTGGCCTACGGCCGCCCGATCCCGGAGATCGCTGCAGACGTGGACGCGGCGGTCCGTCGTGGGCTCGGTCCACGGTGGCATCCGGGGCGCGTCGACATCAACGTGGTCGACGTCGCCACGGTGGGCCTGACGGACTGTGACGACGGATCGATCCCCTCCGACGACGAGGAGTGACCCATGCTTCTCCGCGCGCTCGAGCGTCTGGTCGCCCTGCTGTTCTGGGTCGCGGTGACCGTGGTGGCCTACCTCATCGCCGTGCAGGCGATGCTGGACGCCATGGACCGCCCGGAGCAGGTCGTCGACGCGGGCCAGCTGTCGCGGACCGTCGCGGCCTTCGACCCGACCTCCATCCCGGCGGTCGCCGGGGCGGTGGGACTCGTCCTGCTCGGTCTGGCCGTCCTGCTGATGGAGTTCACCCCACGCCTGCCACGCTCGCTCATCCACCGTGCGGACGAACGCGTCATCTTCACGCTGGATCGTCGAGGGCTGGAACGGCGACTGGTCCATGCCGCCGAGGAGGACGGCGATGTCCACGGCGCCACGGTGCGCATACGGCGCCGGGCGAAGGTCACCGTGCAGATCGTCGAACACCGTGACGAGGCATCACTGCGCCGCCGCGTTCGTGACCGGCTGCGCGAGGAACTCGGCCAGCTCGTCGTGAAGCGGACGCCGTCCGTCAGGGTGCGCGTCAGGTCGGGCGGAGGTCGGGTCAGTTGACGCGCCGACGGACCCCTCCCCTCGAGATCGTCGACCGGTTGGTCGCGATCCTGATGGGTCTCGCCCTGCTCGCGGCTGGCGCCGCGATCCTGGCGATCGCCCTCGACCTGCTCGAACTGCCGGACCTGCCTGCCATGGTCGACACCGCGACGGCGCACCTGGAGGCCTGGCCTGCAGCCGCCGTCGTCGCGGCAGCGGCGGTCGTCACGCTCCTGGCCGCAGCCTTCTCGATCCGGCACCTGCTCCCCGCTCGGCGGCATCGCACCGTGTCGACACTCCGGCTGCAGTCCGAAGGGGAGCGGCACCGCACCGAGATCCGCGGGCGGGCCGTGTCCGCGGTGATCGAGGACGACCTCGGGCGGCTGCCGAGCGTGCGCGACAGCCGCGCGCGGCTCGTGTCTGCAGATCCCCCGTCCATCGAGGCTTCGGTGACCACGTCGGTCACGTGTGATCTCGACGAGGTGCGCGAACACGTTGCCGGGGTCGTCGACCGGCTGGACCATGCCCTGGGACGCTCAGACGTTCGCATGCGGGTTCGGATCGGCTTCGTCGGTGCGTCGCCCGAGGGCCGCGTGACGTAGAGGCTGTGCGTCGTCACGGCGTCGGAACGGGACGAACCGTCTGGCGCGAACATGGCGGTCAGGACTTCTTCGCGGCCTCGTCAGCGTCCGGGACGTACAGGTAGTACTCCTGGTCGGACTCCTCCCAGTCCATCTCGACCGCGTCCTTGGCCACGGCAGCCTTGCAGAACGGGAGGAACCCGGAGTACCCCAGATCCTTCTCGGAGAAGTCTGGCTCCCGCTTGCGCAACTGGTCCTTGAGTCCCGACAGTGGCGGGTCGCCACCCAGTTCGACCATCAGTTCCGACACCGTGGTGCGCAACAGGTTGAACGCTGCCGTCTCGTCGCGCGGAGCCGAGGGGAAGTCGACCTCCGGGTCTCCCGGAGCCGGCCCGTCGTTCAGGGTGAGGACCTTCTGCTCCTCGAGGTGTCGCAGCAGTTCGCGGAAGCCGCGGAACCCGTAGTCCTGCTCGGAGAACGTGGAGTCCTTGCGCAGCAGTGCCCGCTTCAGGTTCGAGGCCTGGACCGGTCCGGCCGAGGAGGACTGGATGCCCGAGATCGTCCGTGTGATCAGTCGTTCGAGCTTGCGCAGGTCCTGCCGACCCGAGGAACCCGATGCCGGCTTCGGCTCCGTCGCACCGTCAGCCTTCGCCTTGGTGGAGCCACTCCCGGATCCCGACGACGACTTGGCACGTCCCTTGGTCGACGCACCACCCTTGCGCTCGCGCAGCGGGATTCCCTCGAGGCGGTCGTAGAAGATGAACTCGTCGCAGACTGGCGGCAGCATCTGCGACGTGGAGCCCTTCATGCCCACGCCGATGACCCGCTTGTTGAGTTCTCGAAGCTTGCTGACGAGCGGGGTGAAGTCCGAGTCTCCCGACACGATGACGAACGTGGACACGAAGTCGCGCGTCAGGGCCAGTTCCATGGCGTCCACGGCCATCTGGATGTCCGCGGCGTTCTTGCGGATCCAGTCCGAACGCTGGGGAATCTCGATCAGCTCGATGTTGGCGTCGACCATCTGGCGGCGATCGTCGCGGAACAGGTTCCAGTCCGCATAGGCGCGGCGGGTCACCAGCCGTCCACGTTCGGCGAGTGCATCGAGCAGTGGCCGAGGGTCGAAGCGGTACCCGATGTCACGTGCACCGATCGAGACGTTCTCGTGATCGACGAACATGGCCATGCGGTCTTCTGAGGCATCGTCTGTGGTCATGCGCGCACCGTACCCGCCCCGGCTACGTTCGATGCCAATGCACCACGAACAGGGCCCGGAACCCGCCCTCCGGTCCGGACCTGGATCCACACCGTTCCCGGGAGTCCGACCACGGCATGAAGCCTGATCGACCGACCCCTCCCCGACCTCGCCGCGATCCTCGCGCACCGATCGCGCGCGCCTCACGTGCAGGGGTGGCGCGGATCTCCGGTTCCGTCCGGTCGCTGTTCGAGACCGGAGGCAGCGGCTTTCGCCACCTCGCGGTGACCCAGGTGCTGTCCACGGCCACGGACACCCTCGTTGCGATCGGGCTCGCGGGGACCCTGTTCTTCTCCATTCCGTCGGCACAGGCCCGCGACAACGTCGTGCTCTACCTGGTGCTCACCGTGGCGCCGTTCGCCGTCATCGGTCCGACGCTCGGACGTGTGCTCGATCGCGCCGCCGTCACCACGCGCACGCTGCTCGTCGGCGCGGCCATCGCCCGCGGAGTGCTCGCGCTGAGCCTCATCGGCCAGTCCGGAACCTGGTGGCTGTTCCCGGCGGCCTTCGGACTCCTCGTGTCCTCGCGCATCCACGGCATCACTCGAAACACCCTGTTGCCCCTGGCACTTGACGAACCGAGTGCCCTCGTGACCGCAAACGCCCGGCTCGCGTGGATCGGCATGCTCGCCGGCGGCATCGCCGCGGGACTCGGCATCGCGGGCGCCTGGGTCGCAGATGTCGAGGGCCCGCTCGCGCTCGCAGGCGTGACTGGACTCGCTGCCGCGTGGATCGGGCGGACCCTGCCCGAACCCGATGGAGCACACCCGCGCGCCGCAGACGCACGTCCCCGTCCACCACTCGCACTCCCGTACCGGGTTCGACTCGCCCAGTTCGCGACGGCGGGTGTGCGGACCCTGAACGGGTTCCTGCTCCTGCTGCTCGCGTTCGCACTCCACGAGATCGACGCGGGCATGATCGACTTCGGTGCACTGCTCGGCGCGACCGGCGCCGGGTTCGCCATCGCCTCGCGCGTCGTGCCCCACCTCGAACGGCGGATCCGCGAGGAACCCATGATGGTGGCGGCCCTCACCATCACGGCGGCTGCGGCGTTCGCCGCGGGACAGTGGTTCGGCCTGGTGGCTGCGGCTGCCGCCGCAGGCGTCGCCGGCTTCGCCTGGGGAACCGCCAAGCTGGCGTTCGACGGCCTGCTTCAGTCGACCGTGACCCCCGCCCGCAGGGGTGCCGCGTTCACACGGTCGGAGACCGTCTTCTCCATCGCCTTCGTGCTCGGCGCGCTCGTGCCGACAGCACTGCCCATCCGTGCGCCCCTGGGTCTCGTGCTCACCGGGTTTGCAGCCCTGGCCACCCAGCTCGTGTTCGTCGGGGCACTGCTCATTCCTCCGGACGAACGCGGCGGCCGTCGTGACGTCGTCGACCCGAGGGGTCGCGCCCGTCAGTGACGGGGTTCCGCCGACAGAGTGGCGAGCTCCTCGAGTCGTGCATCGTCGACCTCGGCAGAGAGCAGTGTTCCGTCGAACTCGAGCACGGGCACGCCCCCGACACCTCGCTGCCGATCCGCACCCATCCGCCGCCGAACGGCCCCAACTCGCTGCCGGTCACCGAGGGCGCGTGTGACCTCCGGTACGTCGAGCCCGATCGACCGGGCCAGGACCTCCAGCACGGAGACATCACCGATGTCGAGGCCGTCGATGAAGTACGCCACGTGGACCGCCTGTCGCCAGGCTGCGGCCACCCCGCGTGCGAGCGCCACCTCGGTCACCAGGTGCGCGCCAACGGTGGGGGGCCGCAGCCGCGGGGCGCGTACCTCCAGGCCGAGGGCCCGGGCAGCATCGACCGCTGCGTGGAAGTCCGCCTGCTGCTCCAGCGTGGTCGGGATGGTGGCGTCGATGCCGAGCACGTCGACGCCCCGGAACACGATCACCCGCCCGGCGTCGACGAGACGCTGACACCGCTGCACGGCAACCGCACTGCGCAGCGAGGTGAAGTCGTGATGAAGGACGAGCATCGAGCCACGGTAGCCGCCGGCGGCAATCGACACGATCAGAGGCGAGCGTCCCACACCTCGGGACCGAAGTCCCTGTGACGTCCGGGCGGGCATCCCTACCGTCGGATCCATCAACAGGAGAAGCCATGCTCCGCACCGTTCGTGCGTTCCTCCCCGTCGCGGGAGACGCTGCGGGCATCGAACGAGCCTTTGCCGGCGATCCCCGGCGTTGGCTCCCCGATGCGTGCCGCGAGGGCCCGACGGGCCTGCGCATGCAGGTGCACGCCGGCGCGTTCAGCCGCCACGTGTCGGCGGCAGTGGGCGCGCCGTGGCGCTCAGGGGCCACCCAGTGGCGGTCGCTGTCATGGGACCCTCTCGATGACGACCGAGAACTGCTCACCGTCGACCGCATGCTGCCGTCCCTCGATGCAGAACTGGGCCTGTCCCGAGGGCATGACGACGAACTGACGCTGGTCCTGGACGGACGCTATGCACCGCCCGGCGGTGCGGTGGGCGCGGCGGTCGATGCCGTCGCACTGCACCGCATCGCTCGATCGACGGGCAGTCGGCTCCTCACCGAGATCGCGTCAGGACTCGTTCGAGAAGGATCGGTCATCGCACGCACGCCCTGAGCGCAGACGCCAACGTCAGTCGACCGGGACCCGCCAGACGAGCACCGTTCCGCCATCAGGGCCGGGGGTCACGGCGCACTCCCCCCCGAGTCGCGTCGCGCGCTCGCGCAGGTTCGTCAGGCCGAACCCCCCTCGCGGGGCGTCTGGCATGCCGACCCCGTCGTCGGTGACCCGCAGCACGAGGATGCCTGCGTCCACCTCGAGTACCACCTGGACCTGCGCAGCCTGTGCGTGCTTCGCGACATTCGTCAGCGACTCGCGTACGACCGGGATGACCTGTTCCACGACCTCTCGGCCGACCACGGAATCGATCGGACCATCGAAGCGCACACGAGGATCCGACGGCAGCAGACCGCCGAGTTCATCGACCACCCGCAGGACACTGGAACGCAGTCCCTCCCCGGCATCGTCGCGATCCCACTGCAACGCGAAGATCGACGAACGGATCTCCTTCACGGTGCGGTCGATCTCGTCCACGGCGCGTTCGATGCGCTCGGCGACGTCCGGAAGTCCCTCGAGACGGCCCATCCCCGCCTGCAGCGAAAGACCGGTCGCGAACAGCCGTTGGATGACGGTGTCGTGCAGGTCGCGACCGATGCGCTCCCGGTCCTCGACCATCGACAGACGGCGTACCTCTGCCTGCGCGCGCTCATAGGTCCACACGAGGCTCGTCTGCGCGGCGAACTGCTCGAGCAGGTGCTCCTCGGCGGCGGAGAACGCCGTCGCGCGACCGACACCCAGTGCCGCGACCACGTCGGTTCCCGCGCTGACCGGCACCCACATCACGGGGCCCGACAGCAGGGATCCGTGGGCTGATCGAACGGTGAACCCGTCCTGCAGCGCGCGCCACGCGGCACTGTCGGGAGCATCGAGCACGTCGTCCTCGAGCCACGGACCATGCGCTCCCACGACACGCAGCCGCTGACCCGATGCGTGCCGTGCGGATTCGACGACGACGGCGACATCGGCGTCCACCAGCCGGGCGCCACGTTCGGCGACGAGTCGACGAACCTCGCCAGAGGGAGCACCTTCGAGGACCACCCGTGACAGTTCATGCACGGTCGCGCGCCAGCGTTCCCGCTGCTGGAGCTCCTCGAACCGACGGGCATCGTGGATCGCGGACCCCGCGACCGCCGCCAGTCCCACGATCAGCTCCTCGTCGGCCGCCGAGAACGGTGACCCGTCCACCTTCTCGGTCAGGTAGAGATTGCCGAAGACCCGGTCACCGATCCGGATCGGCACGCCGAGGAACGACTCCATGGGTGGGTGGTGGTCGGGGAATCCGTGGGACGCGGGATGTTCGGAGAGCCGTTCGAGGCGCAGGGGGGCCGGCTCCTCGATGACCAGTCCCAGGATGCCAACGCCGGTGGGCAGGCTCCCGATCCGTTCGGCATCGACAGGCGCAATGCCCTGGTGCACGAAGGACGAGAGCCCTCCCGACTCCTCGTCGATGACCCCGAGTGCTCCGTATCGCGCCTGTACGAGCGAACAGGCGGCCTCGACCACCCGATGCAGCACCACGTCCAGATCGAGGTCCCCGGCCACGAGCAGGACGGCGTCCAGCAGCCGGGCCACCTGCGACGCGGCGTCACCCGGTTCCCCCACCACGTCCACCCTTCGCCCAGAATCCGCCGCCGCAGCGTAGCCTTGGTCATCCGTACGACCCGAGGAGTGTGCGTGACCATCAGAGTGTTCCTCGTCGATGATCACGAGGTCGTCCGACGCGGACTGGCAGACCTCATCGAGGGCGCCGACACGCAGCGCCGCCTGCGGACGCGCCTCGAAGC
>JBBDIX010000042.1:12654-15350 GCA_040880235.1 Nitriliruptoraceae bacterium | reverse complement strand
CGAGGTCGTCGGCGAGGCCGGCACGGCCGGGATGGCGCTCGCCGGTATCGCGAAGGAGCGGCCCGACGTCGCCGTGCTCGACGTGCGACTCCCCGACGGCAACGGGGTGGAGGTGTGCCGCGACGTCCGTGCGCACGATCCCGACGTGGCCTGCCTCATGCTGACCTCGTTCGGTGAGGACGAGGCGCTCTTCGACTCGATCATGGCGGGGGCCTCGGGATACCTGCTGAAGGACGTCCGCGGCAGCGACCTGCTCGACGCGATCCGTCGGGTGGCACGCGGTGAGTCCCTGCTGGATCCCGCGGTCACGGGCAAGGTCCTGGAACGCCTCCGCAAGGGAGACGAGCAGGACCCGCGGCTCGCCTCGCTGTCGGACCAGGAGCGTCGAATCCTCGAGCTGATCGCCGAGGGCCTGACCAACCGGCACATCGCAGAGCGCATGCACCTGGCGGAGAAGACGGTGAAGAACTACGTGTCGAACCTGCTCGCCAAGCTCGGGATGCAGCGCCGTACGGAGGCTGCGGTGTTCTACACCCAGGTGGAGCAGGGCGACCGCCAGTAGCGAGTTCGCGTCCCGTGAATCGGGACGATCGACCCTGGACCGGGTTCGCTGCCCAGGGCACCCTCTGGATGACCAGGAGCACAGACATGCGTGATGACGCCGCCACCGATCGCCACGGCCTTGAGGTCCTGAACCTGACGCAGTGCCTAACGCTGCTGCGCACCCGTCCACTTGGTCGCCTCGCGTACGTCGACGCGGGCCAGCCCGCGATCGTCCCGGTCAACTTCGTCGTCGACGGATCGACGGTCGTCCTGCGCAGCTTCAGCGGAGGGAAACTCGATGCCGCGGTCATCGGGGCACCCGTTGCCTTCGAGGTCGACGACCACGACCCGTCGGACAACAGCGGATGGAGTGTGCTCGTGCGTGGTCGAGCCGACCTCGTCGATGATCCGGCGGACGTGCGCCGCTTCGAGATGGGCCTCGACAGCTGGGCGATGGAGGATCCCAGCCAGGGCACGTGGATCCGCATCGTTGCCGACGAGATCACCGGGCGCCGAATCGCGCACTGATCGCCGGATGCGCGCGCGATCCCCGTCGCGAGTCTCCGATGGGGCCGGGAGTCCCTGGGTTCCCGGGTCTCATGGCCTGCATCCCGGTGACCCCTCGCCCTGCTGTGGCCCCTGGGGCCCTGGTTGTGTACGCGTCGACACCCACGACCAGTCTCGGTCGTGGGACAACGGCCGACACAACGGAGGATCTCGTGACCGAGGAACGAACGATGGGGGCGATCGCAACCGCGGTTGCCGCGGGGGTGGCGCTGGTGCTGTCGGCCGGAGCCCTGATCACGGCGGCCAGTGTCTCCACGTCGGCGCCACCCGCGCCCGGCTCGGCGTCGCCGACGATCGACGCACCCGAACGGGTCGATGTCGACGTCGCCGAGTTCACCCTCACCCCGAGCAGCATCACCATCGCCGAGGGCGGGACGCTCGTCGTGCACAACGCCGGCTCCATCGAACACGACTTCTCCATCGTCGACCAGGGCATCACGACGCCCATGCTGGGCGCCGGTGAGACCCACGAGCTGTCGCTGGCCGGGCTCGCTCCCGGGACGTACGGCCTGTTGTGCACGGTGCCGGGACATGAGTCGGCCGGCATGGTCGGCACCCTCACGGTCATCGGACCCGACGGGGTGCAGCCCACGGCGGACGCCGGCCCGTCGAGCCAGACCGCAGACGTCGACTGGGCAGCCCTCGACCAGGCCATGCACGACTCGATCATGGCCTTCCCCGCTGAGACCGAGGGACGTGGCAACCAGCTGCTCGAACCCGAGGAGGTCCTCGCGGACGGGACGAAGGTCTTTCGCCTCGTGGCCGAGATCATCGACTGGGAGGTGGAACCAGGCCGGATCGTCGAGGGTTGGGCCTACAACGGGCAGATTCCGGGGCCGATGATCCGCGTGGACGTCGGCGACAACGTTCGTGTCCACGTGGAGAACGACCTGCCGATGGGCACCGACGTCCACTGGCACGGCGTGCGCGTGCCCAACGACCAGGACGGTGTCGCGCCGCTGACCCAGCCGCTCATCGAGCCCGGAGGTGAGTTCACCTACGAGTTCGTCGCCGACGAACCGTCGATCGGCATGTACCACCCGCACCACCATGGACAGAAGAAGCTTCCCAACGGCATGTTCGGGGTCTTCATCATCGGTGAGGTGGGCGACGACTTCCCGCTGCCCACCGGGCGCACCATCGGCGGCAGGGTCCTGCCGGACGAGATCGACGTCGTGGCGGAGATCCCCATGGTCCTCAACGACGCCGGGACGATCGGGCTGACGCTCAACGGCAAGGGCTGGCCGGCCACCGCACCCATCGTCGTCGACGAGGGCGACTGGTTCGTCGTCCACTACTACAACGAAGGCCTCCAGATCCATCCGATGCATCTGCACCAGATGCCGCAGCTCGTCATCGCGAAGGACGGCTTCCCCCTCGACGCACCGCGGTGGGAGGACACCGTCAACATTGCTCCCGGAGAACGATTCACGGTGCTCGTGCAGGCGACCGACCCCGGGGTGTGGGCGTTCCACTGCCACATCCTGACCCACGCCGAACGCACGGAGGGCATGTTCGGGATGGTCACCGCACTGATCGTCAACGAGGCCTGACGGCGTGGGGGGGGGGGGGGGGGGGGGGGGGGG
>JBBDIX010000042.1:0-12644 GCA_040880235.1 Nitriliruptoraceae bacterium | reverse complement strand
CCCCCCCCAACGCCCCGGACAGGCATCCTCCACCGGTTCGCCGTCGAACCGCAGGCGCGTCCACGCGACAGCCGCCCCGACGACCTGGCTGACCAGGGTGAGGTGCCCTGCGAAGGGCACGATCCGGAGTTCGACGTCATCTCCACGAGCACAGCGATCGTTGACGTGCACCTCGGTGATCGCCGGCGACACCACCTCGTCCCGGGCGCCGTGGAAGACCAGGATCGGTGCGCCGGATCGACCGGACGGCGTGTTGCGCACGATGTACGGGTCCCAGGCGCCGTCCGGTACGCGGGCCGGGTGCACGAGCCCGCCGCGCAGGACGAGGGACTCGAGCAGCACCATCGGGATGGACGCCGGATCCAGACACCTCCGTGCAAGCGCACGCGCGATCTCGAGGTCCTGATCGGGCACCACGTCGCTGAGCTCGAGGTCGTCGTAGACCTCACTCCAGGAGACCGCGGTCGCGACGAGGAACACCGTGCCCAGCGTCGTGCCGTGGCTCTCCTCCACGATGCCTCCCAGGTCCGTGATCGGCGCGAACGTGACGACACCTGCCACCGGAGGGCGACCGAGGCGTTCCGCCGCGTCGGCCGCGTGAAGCGCCGCGTGACCTCCCTGCGAGTAGCCCCAGATGGCGATGCGCTCGGCGTCCACGTCGATCGCCGCCTCGGCGGCCGTGATCGAGTCGAGGATCGCACTGCCAGACGCGTCTCCAACGAGGTACGGGTGGGGACCGGGTGTCCCGAGACCGACGTAGTCCGTCGCGACGACCGCCCAGCCCTCGGCCAGTGCCGCCGCCACACCAGGCATCGTGGCCAGTGGACGCGGCGACAGGGACGGAGCACACTCCGGTGCGATTCCCGTGGACCCGTGGCCCACGGCCAGCAGGGGCACCGGTTCGCCTGCTGTGTCCTCCGGAACGAACAGCAGCCCCGTGGACTTGGCGTCGACACCTCCCGGCCCCTGCGTCACGTACTGGAGCAGGAACGTCGCCACACCCTGACCGACCAACGTGGCCGCCGGCAGGGCGTACGGCTCCATCGACAGCAACGTTCCGGGCTCGTCGACCTCTCCGACGGGTTCGGGGTCCGCGGGTGCCGGGATCACCGGTGTGCGTCGGGGAACGGGCGCGTCCGCCACGGGCGGCGGCGATCGATCGTCGACAGGCGGCGGGCTGTCCGCGGATCCCGACGCGAGCACCAGGAGCGTCGCCACGAGCGCCACACCACCGATGACGAGCACGATGCTGCGACGTCTCACCACTCTGCAGGCTCCTGGCTACTCTCGTGGACAGGACGGTACGCGACGTGCCGTCCCTGACACCCGGGGAGCTCGGGACAGCCGGGCTGAGAGGGTGACCACCGACCGCTGTGCGGTCGATCGTCATCGACCCGTGGAACCTGAGCTGGACAATGCCAGCGTAGGGAGGTGCACGATGTCCACGATGCCCACGGCACGTGACGTCGTCGTGTTCGCCGGCGGGGACCACTCGTTCCCGGTTCGGCCCACGCTTCCCGACGCTGCGCTGGTCATCGCCGCCGATTCGGGGCTGCACCTCGCCCAACGACTCGGCGTCGAGGTCGACCACGTGGTCGGGGATCTCGACTCCGTCGAACCGGACGCACTCGCCCGCGCACGTGATGCAGGCGTCGACGTCCGGGTGTACCCCGAGGACAAGGACCGCACGGACTTCGCCATCGCCGTGGATCTCGCGATGGAACACGAACCCGAGCGGATCATCGTCGTCGGCGGTGCCGGGGGGCGCCTCGACCACCTCGCCGGTGTGCTCACCGTCATCGGTGCGCCGGGACTCCGTACGACACGCATCGTGGCGTACATGGGCCCGGCAACCGTGCACGTGGTGCACGACGAGGTCGTCGTCACCGGCCGACCGGGCGCTCTCGTGAGCCTCATCCCGGTCAACGGTGCAGCGACCGGTGTGACCACGTCCGGACTGCGGTTCCCGCTGGAGCACGAGGATCTTCCCTCGGGTTCCAGCCTTGGTGTCAGCAACGAGTTCGCCCGGTCTCGGGCAGTGGTCCGGCTCGACGCCGGGACGCTGCTCGTGATCCAGCCGGGGGAACCCGAGACCCTGACCACCAGAACCCAGGAGTGATCGTGAAACTTCATCCCCTCACCATCGCACTCGTGGCGCTGCTCGTCAGCGCGTGCGGTGGCGATCAGGCCTCCGACTCAACCCCGGACGCCTCCCCCGATACCCCGTCGTCCGGGGTGACACTGACGCTGCTGACCCACGACTCGTTCGACGTCTCCAGCCACGTGCTGGAGTCGTTCACGACGTCGACAGACATCACCGTGGAGGTGGTGCCGCTGGGCGACGCGGGCACGCTGGTCAACCAGGCCATCCTCACCCGCGACAACCCGCAGGGAGACGTCCTGTTCGGCGTCGACAACACCTTCCTGTCGAGAGCACTGGACGCGGACCTGTTCCTCGAACACCGGTCGCCGCGGCTCGACGTCGTGAACGAGACGTACCAGCTCGACCCGGGCAACCGCGTCACCCCCATCGACGTCGGTGATGTGTGTCTGAACCACGACCGAGTCTGGTTCGACGAACACGGGCTCGAGGTCCCCACGGACCTCGCCGACCTGACGGACCCCGCGTACCGCGGACTGCTCGTCGTGCAGAACCCGGCAACGTCTTCGCCCGGCCTCGCCTTCCTGCTCGCCACCGTCGAACGATTCGGTGAGGACGGATGGCTCGACTTCTGGGCTCAGCTGCGCGACAACGACGTGATCGTGACCGACGACTGGTCGCAGGCCTACTACGGAGAGTTCACGTGGGCCGGTGGTGGCGATCGCCCCCTTGTGGTGTCGTATGCCTCCAGTCCCCCCGCGGAGGTGTACTTCGCCGATCCCCAGCCTGATGAGGCTCCCACCGGGGTGATCGAGGCATCCTGTTTTCGCCAGATCGAGTTCGCCGGAGTGCTCGCGGGCACGGATCACCCTGAGGAGGCCGGGCTGCTCATCGACCACCTGCTGTCGGTCGAGTTCCAGGAGGACCTCCCCCTGACCATGTTCGTGTTCCCGGTGGTGGACGACGCCGCGCTTCCGGACGTGTTCGCGCAGCACGCGGTCGTCATCGATGACCCGCTTCAGGTGGATCCGTCGGTCATCGGGGAACACCGCGATGCGTGGATCGACGCGTGGACGACGACGGTGCTCCGGTGACACGGGTGCGGGCGGCCGGAGGACGGACCACCGCAGGGCAGCTGGGACTGCTCGCCCTGCCCCTGGTGTTCCTCGCGGTGTTCTTCGTCTGGCCGGTCGCCCGCATCACGCTGTTGGGCCTGGCCCCAGACGGCAGGTTCGATCCATCGGCCGTGACCGACGTCATGGCCCGGCCCTCGATCCGTCGTGTCGTCTGGTTCACCACGTGGCAGGCGGCGGTGTCGACCGTCCTCACGTTGGCCGCGGGCATCCCGGGTGCGTACGCGCTGCACCGGCTTCGGTTTCGAGGCGCGTCCGTCGTCCGGGCTGCCGTCACGGTGCCCTTCGTCCTGCCCACGGTCGTGGTCGGATCGGCATTCCTCGCCCTGCTCGGGCCACAGAGCCCTGTCAACACGACGCTGGCGTGGGTCTCGGCCGGCGCTCTGCCGACGTTCGACCTGCGACGCTCGGTCACGGCGATCCTGCTGGCGCACGTCTTCTTCAACTACGCCGTGGTCGTGCGTACCGTCGGAGGACTGTGGGCGCATCTCGATCCGCGCACGGAACACGTGGCACGGGTGCTCGGTGCCTCACGGTGGCGCGTGTTCACGCAGGTGACCCTTCCGCTGCTCCGGGGGGCGATCGCCTCGGCTGGCGCCATCGTGTTCCTCTTCACCTTCACGTCCTTCGGCGTGATCCTCATCCTCGGCGGACCGGGACTGGCGACCATCGAGGTCGAGATCCATCGAGCCACGACCCAGCTGCTCGACCTGCGCCTCGCCTCCGTGCTCGCCGTGCTCCAGCTCGTCGCCGTCGTCGCATCCCTGGCCGCCTACGGGCGCCTGCAACGCCGAGCCACGGCACAGTCGCTCGTCTCGACGGAGGGTGGTGCGCACCGACCCTCGTCAGGATCCGAGCGGTGGTTTCTGACGGGCAACCTCGCCGTGATGGTCATGCTGCTGGCCACCCCGCTGCTCGTCCTCGTCGAACGATCGTTCGCAACGGCGACCGGCCACGGCCTCGGCCACTACCAGGCACTGTTCGGCGATGGACGAGACACCGTCCTCGCGGTGGCGCCGTGGCAGGCGATCCGCAACTCCGTGGTGTTCGGCCTGTCCGCGACGGTGATCGCGCTCGTCGTCGGCACGCTCGCTGCCGTGGCCGCCACGGGCGACACGCCACTCGCGCGTGGCGTCGACCGCTCCCTCATGCTCCCCCTGGGAACATCGGCGGTGACCATCGGGTTCGGGTTCCTGATCGCGCTCGACCGGTCACCCGTGGACCTGCGTGGCTCCGTCCTGCTCGTGCCGCTGGCCCAGGCGCTCATCGCCACCCCCTTCGTCGTGCGCACACTGCTTCCGGTCCTGCGTTCCATCGATGGCCGCCTTCGTGAGGCCGCTGCCACGCTCGGCGCCGCGCCGCGCGAGGTCTGGCGGGAGATCGACCTGCCGATCATCTCCCGGGCCGGACTCGTGGCGGCAGGCTTCTCGTTCGCGGTGGCCCTCGGGGAGTTCGGCGCCACGGTCTTCGTCGCGCGCGCGAACTGGCCGACCATGCCCGTGGCGATCTTTCGGCTCCTCGGACGTCCGGGGATCACCCACTTCGGTCAGGCCATGGCGCTCTCCACCGTCCTCATGGTGCTGACGGCCGCAGCCGTGCTGGCCATCGACCGCATGCGTGTCGGACAGGTGGGACGCTTCTGATGCCCGACCAGGCGCTCGACGTCGACACGGACACCCGCGACGGTCTGGTCGTGCAGGGTCTCACCGTGCGGTTCGACGACACCGTCGCCGTCGACGACGTCGACGTGCACGTCGACTCCGGTGAACGACTCGTCATCCTCGGACCCAGCGGATGCGGCAAGTCCTCCCTGCTCCGTGCCATCGCCGGGATCGTCGAACCCCGCTCCGGGAGGATCACCCTTGATGGTCGACGACTCGACGGCCTGCCCCCGCACCGGCGCGGCGTGGGGCTGATGTTCCAGGACCATGCCCTGTTCGTCCATCGCAACGTCGCCGACAACGTCGCCTTCGGCCTGCGGATGCAGCGCCAGGGTCCGGCGCAGGTGCAGGCACGGGTGGAGGAGGTGCTCGAACTGGTGGACCTCGGGGCGTTCGCCGACCGCGACGTCACCGAACTGTCCGGCGGAGAGCAGCAGCGCGTCGCACTCGCGCGCTCCCTTGCGCCGCGACCGCGCCTCCTCATGCTCGACGAGCCGCTCGGGTCGCTCGATCGGGCACTGCGTGCTCGACTGCTCGAGGATCTCGCCGGCCTGCTCGCCACCCTGGAGACCACGGTGGTCTACGTGACCCACGACCAGGACGAGGCCCTGCGGCTCGCGGACCGGATCGCCGTGATGCGCGATGGCCGCCTCGTCCAGGTCGGCGCACCCGAGGACATCTGGCGCCGGCCGGCCGACGAGTTCGTCGCACGCTTCATCGGGCTCGACCAGTTGCTGGAGGCCACCCTCGACGATCAGGGTGTGCACACGGCGTTCGGTGTCGTGCCAGCCGGCCTCGTGGCGCCCACGGTCAACACGCCGAGCGTCCTGCGCCTGGTCCTGCTGGCAGATGCCGTCCGGCTCGCCGATGGGCCGACGGCGTCGGGCGCGAACGAGCAGGTCGTGATGGGCACCGCCATCTCCCGGCGCATCGCGACGGACCACCTGCAGGTCACGGTGCAGACCGACGAGGGCGTCGTGTTGCGCGTGCCCGTGTGGCGCGGTCCCGGCCCCGCGCCGGGAGACCGCATCGAGATCGTCATCGACTGGGCGTCGACACACCTGGTCGCTGCGGACACCTGCGACTGAAGGACCCCGTACACCGCGAGCGGCCGGCCACACCCAGAGGTGTGCTGGCCCCTCGCAGTGGTGTGTCGTGCAGCCTCAGGCGACCGTGGCCTCCAGGGTGATCTCCACGCTGTCGGCCAGTGCCGTCGAGACCGGGCAGCCACCCTTGGCGGCTCCTGCGGCGTCGTCGAGCGTCGCCTGCTCGAGCCCCTCGGCCGTGACCTGCACGGTCAGGGCGCTGCGCGTGATGCCCGTACCCGGCACGAACGTCACCGTCGCGGAGGTCTCGAGGCGCCCGGGCGGGACGTCGCGATCGGCCAGCTGCTTCGACAGCGCCATGGAGAAGCACGCGGCATGTGCGGCCGCCAGCAGTTCCTCCGGGCTGGTCTGGCCGTTGGCGTCCTCCGCGCGCGAAGGCCACGAGACGGGCAGGTCTCCCGCGATGCCAGAGGTCGCCAAATTGGCGGTGCCCTTGCCTTCGAACAGGTCGCCTTCCCAGACGACGGTTGCGCGGCGGTCAGTCATGTCCCACTCCTGTGTGGTCGTCACCTCGAGGTCACGCGGGCGCGCGACGGGCCGGACGAGCGTCCGCCGGCCCCGGTGTCAGGGTCCTTCCTGCACCGGACACGCTATCGCCCGGGTCAGTACGTGGGGATGCTCGGATCGACCTCACGCGCATAGGCGTTGATCCCGCCGCGCATCGACCGTGCGCGGAACCCTGCGCCCCGCATCAACTGCACGGACTCGAGCGATCGGACACCACCCAGGCAGTAGACGACGTAGTCCCGGGTCGGGTCGAGTTCGTTCAGACGTTCCGGCAGGGTGTCCTTCGGGATGAGCACGGAGCCGGGGATGCGGTTGATCTCGTACTCATGAGGTTCCCGCACGTCGATGAGTTCCAGATCGGGCTTGTCCGCGATCTCCGCGTACTCGCTCGCCAGGATCTCCAGATCCGCGAGCGAGAGGTCCGCCTCGAGGGCCCGGTCGTGGGCAGGGACCCCGCAGAACTCCTCGTAGTCGATGAGCTCGGTCACCGTCGGGTTCTCGCCGCACACCGGGCAGTCGGGGTCCTTGTTGACCTTCACGTAGGTCCACCGCTGCTCGAGCGCGTCGTACAGGCCGAGCCGACCGATCATCGGTTGCCCGATGCCTGCGATGAGCTTGATGCCCTCGATTCCCTGTGCGGTTCCGATGTGACCCGCCATGATCCCGAGCACCCCACCCTCGGCGCAGTTGGGAACCATGCCCGGTGGCGGGGGTTCGGGGAACATGCAGCGGTAGCACGGGCCCTCCTCGGCCCAGAACACGCTCAACTGGCCTTCGAACCGGAAGATCGAGCCGTACACGTTGGGCTTGCCGAGCAGCACACAGGCATCGTTCACGAGGTACCGCGTGGGGAAGTTGTCCGTCCCGTCGATGACGAGGTCGTAGTCGCGGATGACGTCGAGCGCGTTCTCCGAGGTCAGGAACGTGCGGTGCTCGTTCACCGTCACGTGCGGATTGACCTCGAGGATCGACGCGTGGGCCGACTCGACCTTGTGCCGCCCGATGTCGGACGTGCCGTGGATGATCTGGCGCTGCAGGTTCGAGGCGTCCACCACGTCGTCATCGACCAACCCGATCGTGCCGACACCCGCAGCCGCCAGGTACAGCGCGAGCGGTGATCCAAGCCCACCAGTGCCCACCAGCAGCACCTTCGCGGCCTTCAGGCGCTCCTGTCCGGGCATCCCGACGTCCGGGATGATCAGATGACGGCTGTAGCGGGCGATCTCCTGAGCGGAGAGCGCCTCACGAGCCTCGACGACGGGTCTGACCACGGGTGGACTCCTGCGTGTACGGGGACGAACGTCGACGTGGGTCACACGACGACGTGTCCCAAGTGTCGGGCGTGCGGCGATGCGGTGCCCGGCCCGCAGTGCAAACCATGCAAACCTGGTGTGGCTGCGACGGGACTCAGACGTTCATGCCCATCGCGCGCAACTCATCGCGGACGTAGTCCGCGATCATGTCGGTCGACCACGGTGGGGTGAAGGTGAACTCGACGTCGACGTGGTCCACCCCCGGCATGGCCCCGAGGATCACCGAGCACTGCTGGTGGATGACCTCGGTGAGGGGACAGCCCATCGACGTCAGGGTCATGCGCACGTGGACCTGACCGCGATCTGGCTTGAGCACCTCGTAGACGAGGCCGAGATCGACGATGTTGTAGCCGATCTCCGGGTCGATGACGGCACGCAGTCCGTTCATCAGGTGCTCGGAGGACGGCATGCCGTCCTCCTCGAGGGGCAGTCCTGCAAAGGGGTCGTCGTGACCGGAACCAGCGCCGGTGGTGGTCTCCTCGGGGGCGCTCCCGTCGGGCGTGTCGGCCTCCGGGATGTCGCCGAGGTCGACCGTCGAGGTCGGGGTGGTCGGGTCACTCATGTCGCGTCCTTCCGGCATTCGGATCAGCGGTCACTCGTCGTGGGTGACGGTGTGGGCGTGGTCACCCTGCTGGTGGGTCTCGATGGCATCACGGACCGCCATCCAACCGAGGAGGGCACACTTCACGCGGACCGGGAAACGGGCGACCCCCTGGAACGCGATTCCGTCGAGCAGATCGTCCTCACGCGCGGGGTCATCGCCGTGCATCATCCGCCGGAAGTCCTCCGCGAGCTCGAGCACGTCGTCGAGCATCCGACCCTGCACCGCGACCGTCATGGCCGAGGCCGACGCCTGACTGATCGAGCACCCGTCGCCGTCGAACACGACGGCATCCAGTGCACCATCGACCACGCGGATGCGCAGGTCCATCTCGTCACCGCACAGGGGATTCGAGTGGTGGACGTGGACCGTCTCGCCCTCGAGGTCCGGCGCGCGGTTCTTCGGGCGTCGGTAGTGGTCCAGGATGATCTCCTGGAACATGTCCTCCATGGTCATCGCGGGTCCTCGCGTGTCGTCAGCGGGCGAAGAAGGACTGGGCGGCGCGGATGCCGTCGACCAGTGGTTCGACGTCGGCAACCTCGTTGTACACGTACGCGCTCGCACGGGCCGTCGCGGTCACGCCGAGGCAGCGCATCAGGGGCTTGGCGCAGTGGTGACCCACACGCACGCACACCCCGCGCGACCCGAGCATCGACCCCACGTCGTGAGGGTGGACGCCCTCGACCGCGAACGACACCGCTCCCCCGCGACGGGAGACGTCGTCCGGCCCGAAGACACGCACCCCGTCGATGGAGCGAAGACCATCGATCAGCGCCGTGGTCACCTGCTGTTCGTGCCGCCGGATCTCCTGCATTCCCACGTCCTCCAGGAACGCGACGGCGGCACCGAGCCCGGCGACCTCGGCGATCGGTGGTGTTCCCGCCTCGAAGCGATGCGGGATGTCCGCCCACGTCGCGCCCTCGAGGGTGACGTCACGGATCATGTCGCCTCCCCCGAGGAACGGTGGCATGGACTCCAGGCGTTCCGGACGAGCGATCAGGGCACCGACCCCGGTTGGCCCGAGCATCTTGTGGCCCGTGATCGCATAGAAGTCGACATCCAGCGCGCTGAGGTCCACGGGCATCTGGGGCACGGCCTGCGTCCCGTCGACGTGCACCACGGCGTCCTCGTTGGCCGCACGTACCAGCGCGGTCAGGGCCGCGACGTCGTTGATCGTCCCCAGGACGTTGGAGACGTGGACGAACGCGGCGAACCGGACCCTCCCGTCGGCGACGAGGCGCTCTGCCTCGGCGAGGTCGAGCTGGCCGTCCTCGGTCAGGGGGACGTGGCGGATCTCGAATCCTGCGCGCTCGGCAGCCATCAGGAACGGCACGGAGTTCGCGTGGTGCTCCATGACGGTCGACAGCATGGCGTCACCGGGACCGAGGTGTTCGCGCACCCACGAGTGGGCGACGAGGTTGCACGCCTCGGTGGCGTTCTTCGTGAACACCACGCCGCGCTCGTCGGCACCCACGAACCGGGCGACTCGGCTGCGAGCAGACTCGAACAGGTCCGTCGCCTCCTCGGCCAGCGTGTAGACCCCTCGGTTCACGTTGGACCGGCACCACCGGTAGTAGTGATCCATGGCCTCGAGGACCGCCACCGGTGTCTGCGAACTCGCGGCTGAGTCGAGGTACACCAGAGGGTGCCCGTCGATCTCACGCGCAAGGGTGGGAAACTCCCTGCGCAGGGTCGCCGCGTCGATCATGTGGCCCTCTTCCGGTGCATCGTCAGGCGCTGACCGCGTCGGATTCGAGGTGCTCGTACCCGTGCGCCTCGAGCTCTCCGGCGAGTTCCGGGCCACCCGACTTCACGATCTGGCCCTCGAACATGACGTGGACCTCGTCGGGTTCGATGTAGCGCAGGATGCGGGTGTAGTGGGTGATGATCAGCACGCCGAGTTCGGGCCCGCGCAGCCGGTTGACGCCCTCCGAGACGATCTTGAGCGCATCGACGTCCAGGCCGGAGTCGGTCTCGTCGAGCACGGCGAGCGTCGGACGAAGCAGGGCCGCCTGCAGGATCTCGAATCGCTTCTTCTCACCGCCGGAGAACCCGTCGTTCACCGACCGGTCCAGGAACGACTCGTCGACCCCCAGCGCGGCCATCTCGTCGCGCAGGCGGGTCATGAACTCGCGGATCGGGACCTCCTCGTCGCTCACCGCGTTCAGCGCCGTGCGCAGGAAGTTGGTGAGTGACACCCCGGGAACCTCCACGGGGTACTGCATCGCGAGGAAGACACCCATCCGTGCGCGCTCGTCCGGGGTCAGGGCGTTGAGTTCGGTGCCCTGCCAGGTCATCGTGCCACCGGTGACGTCGTACGACGGGTGTCCGGCGATCGTGTAGGCGAGCGTCGACTTGCCCGAGCCGTTGGGGCCCATCAGCGCGATGGTTCGACCACGGTCCAGGTCCAGGGAGACGCCGTGGAGCAGTTCGGTCCCGTCGGCTTCGACGGTCAGGTCGCGAATCTCGAGGTCAGCCATGTCGTTGTCTCTTCTCTCCGCAGGTCTGTCGGGGGGTTCGACGGTGAGCACCACTCGCGCGTTCGATCCGCGCGGTCGGCCGCGTCACCAGTGGTCAGGGGGTCTGGCTCCGTTGGTGGGTGCGCTCACGTCCACGTGCACCTCGTCGCCGTCGAGCACCACGGCGTAGGTGGGTACGGGCCGAGTCGCCGGCAGTGAGGACGGCACACCGGTGTCGAGGTCGAAGGTGGAGCCGTGCAGCGAACACTCGATGCCGTTGTCCCACACCATGCCGTCGGACAGCGACCACTGCTGGTGGGAGCACACGTCGTGCAACGCCCGGACCTCGTCGCCACGCCGGACGAGGCAGACGGGAACCCCGTCGACCTCCACCCGCACCGGCCTGTCGGGAGCGAGTGCGGACAGCTGCGTCACGGGAGCACCCATCAGGCACTCACCTCGTCACGCAGTGCCGCGTCGTTGACCTGGATCTCGGCCAGGTCAACGGCGTCGATGCGCTGTTCGATCACCGCGAGCGCGACCTCGGAGATGCCCGGCAGGTCGAACTCGTCGACCACCTCACGGAAGAACCCGTACACGATCAGGCGCAGGGCGTCGTCGCGCGGGATGCCGCGAGACTCCAGGTAGAACAGCTGGCGAGCGTCGATCTGGCCGGTCGCGGATCCGTGCCCCGCCGTGATGTCCGAGCACTCGATCTCCAGGAACGGCGTGGCGTCCGCACGGGCGCCCTCGGTGAGGATGAGACTGCGGTTGTTCTCGTCGGTGGCCGTTCCCACCGCGTCTCGGTGGACGAACACGTTGCCGCGGAACACGGTGCGGCTGTGGCCCTGAAGCGCTCCCTTGAACAGCACGTCGGACGTCGCGTGCGGCGCCAGGTGCCGGACATAGGGCTGCAGGTCGAACCACTGGCCCTCGTCGGCGAAGTAGACCCCGAGGGGTCGTGCGTTCGCTCCGGGGCCGACCAGGTCCACCTCGGGCCGCAGACGCACGGTCGAGCCACCCGTCGTCACGGCCAGGGTGCGAATGGTCGCGTCGCGGTGTGCGGCGATCTTGTGCAGGGCGAGGTGCTGGACTCCCGTGCCCCACGTCTGGACCGTGGCGAGTTCCACCGTCGAGGAGTCCTGCGCGATCACCTCGACCACCTCGTCGACGAGTGCATCCACGTCCGGCGAGGTGTGTTCGAGATACAGGGTGGCCTTCGCGTGGTGGCCGACGACGGCGAGCACTCGCGGCAGGTGCGCCCCGGGACGAGAGACGTGCACGTGCACGGAGATCGGTCCGGCGAGTTCGACCTCCGCCGGGACGTGGATGAAGACCCCGTCGGACCACGCGGCATCGCTGGCGGTGATCGTGCGGTCGTCAGCCTCGCCGGTCGAGCCCTCGGTGGTGGTGGTCATCGACCCGAGATGCGCCTCGACGAGGTCCCGGTGATCGCTCGCCGCGGACACGAGATCGGACACGACGACCCCGGCATCGGCGAACTCCGCCGGGATGGTCACCTCCACCAGGCGACCGTCGACGATGGTCGCCACCGCGCACGGCAGGTCGATGTCGGCGGTGAGCGACGCCGGGACGTCGACGTCGCCGGACCCGTCGATGACGTCCCGGTCGACGGTGAACCGGCGATCGAACGGCGTGGAGCGCCAGAACTCGTCCTTCGTGCTGTCTGGCCAGGCCTGGTCCTCCCAACGCTTCCACGCGCCGAGTCGTCGGTCGCGCAGCCAGTCGGGTTCGTGCCCCCC
>JBBDIX010000041.1:0-4461 GCA_040880235.1 Nitriliruptoraceae bacterium | reverse complement strand
GTGTTGACGACCTGCACCTCGTTGCGCAGGCCTTCGGCGAAGGTCGGGCGCAGCGGACGGTCGGTCAGTCGGCACACCAGGATGGCGTTCTCCGACGGACGTCCCTCACGCTTGAAGAAGGATCCGGGGATCCGACCGTTGGCGTACATCCGCTCCTCGACCTCGATGGTCAGGGGGAAGAACGGCAGGAAGTCCTTCGGCTGCTTCGATGCGGTGGTGGTCGTCAGAACCTTGGTGTCCCCGAGGCTGATGACCACGGCGCCGCCTGCCTGTGCGGCGAGCGTGCCGGCCTCGAAGGTGATGGTCTTGCCGTCGATCTCGACGGCGTGCTCGTGTGTCCCGAGCTTGCCCACAGTGGGCCTCCTCATGTCTCGTCCCCGCGCGATGCGGGGTGTCCGCCCTGAGCGGACCGTGGCGGAGGCGGCCTGCGCGGTCGGCGCATCAGTGGGGGCGTCTCGACTCGTGACCCGTGTCCCGGGTGTTCGAGGCGTCTCCACTGACGACCGACGCTGCACGCAGATCGCCGTCCCGTGCCGGTGGGGTCACCGACACGTTCGAGGGTCGGGACCTCGGATGGTCCCGACCCTCGGGTTCGTGCTCACCGACGCAGACCGAGCTCCTGGATGAGCGAGCGGTAGCGGTCGACGTCCTGGTCTCGCAGGTAGTTGAGCAGTCGGCGTCGACGGCCCACGAGCATCAGAAGGCCACGGCGCGAGTGGTGATCGCCGTGGTGTTCCTTCAGGTGCTCCGTGAGGTGCGTGATCCGCTGCGTCACCAGTGCGACCTGCACCTCGGGCGATCCGGTGTCTCCCGGTTCGCGCGCGAACTGGCTGATGATCGCCTGCTTGTCGTTGGGAAGCGTGGTGGCCAAGGCCTGTTCCTGTCGTGGTCGGTCCCTGCCGCGCCGGGCCGACGGGAGTGATGGTCACTCCCACCGCCGGGGGCCGTCGATCCGCCACGCCCACGATGCGCGTGATGGCAATCGGTCGCACTCGCCGATCGCGAACGACGTCGGCCAGCATCTGCCGGTGACGTGTGCAGCGACGGCGGTCGGACAGCACTGGGCTGCGTGCGACCTGCCGGGCCCCGACGCCCGAACGGGCACGGTGACGTCGACCCACTCGGGTCGACGTGAGGAGTGTGACACAGGCGACGGGAGACGGCAAGCCGACGGCGGGACGCCGGGCACCCGAATTCGTGCGCCACCGCTCGATGTCGGGCGTCCCGTCAGCCCGCGAGTCGCTCTCGGGCCACGTCGATGTCGGCACGGATGGCCGCGACGAGGTCATCCACGGAGTCGAAGCGCTGTTCGCCCCGAATCCGGTCGACCAGGTCCACCGTCAGCGGCTGGCCGTACAGGTCGACGTCGCGATCGATGACGTGGACCTCCACGGTCTGTTCGACGCCGTCCGTGACGGTCGGGCGGACCCCGACGTTCACCACTGCCGGAACCGCCACGTCGTCGACGTGCGCGAGCGCCACGTAGACACCACGGGCCGGTACCACGAGGCCGTCAGGGATCGCGACGTTCGCCGTGGGCACCCCGATGGTGCGCCCTCGTCCGTCGCCCGCCACGACCTCGCCAATCAGTCGCGGGAGTCTCCCGAGCGCCGTTGCGGCTCGGGACACGTCCCCACCGAGCAGTGCATCGCGGATGGCGCTCGACGAGATCGGCTGGTCGTCGTCGTGGCGGACCGCCACGGCCTCCACGTCGAACCCGTGCAGCTCCCCGAGCTCCACGAGGGTCACCACGTCACCGGCCGCACGGTGACCGAACCGGAAGTTGGATCCGACGATCACCCGTCCGGCACGGAGCCGGTCGACGAGCACGGCCTCGACGAACTCCGCGGGGGTGAGCCGCGACAGGGCGTCGGTGAACGAGACGATCACGACGAGGTCGACCCCTGCGTCGATCAGCAGGCGACACCGTTCGTCGAGTGAACACAGCGCCAGGGGAACCGCGTCCGGGCGCACGATGCTCGCGGGATGCGGATCGAAGGTCACCGCGACCGACCGCACGCCACGGTCCAGCGCACCGTCGACCGTGCGTGACAGCAGGAGTCGGTGCCCGCGGTGTACCCCGTCGAAGTTGCCGATCGTCACGACCGAGGGTGCTGGCTCCACCTCGTCGAGCGGCAGGACCACCCCGCTCACGCGAGCTCCTCCGGCCGCGTCCACACGAGCTGCGCACGGGCGACTCCCGACACGTCGGCGTAGATCCCGATGAGCAGGTCTGCGTGCATGATCGCGAACGGCCCGTCGATGCCGCTCGCGACGGCCTTCCCCCCGTTGGCCAGACGCCGCACCTCGTCGCGGTCGTCGACCTCCACGACCGGCAGGGCCCGTCGAACCGCGGCGACGACCTCGAGGATCGATCCGTCGGCGTCCGTCAGCGGCGCCTGCAGGGCGTCCAGGGCATGGGCGTCGTCGACGGTGAACGGACCGTTGGCGACCCGACGCAGCGACACGAGGCTGCCCCCGACCCCGAGGCGCTCGCCGACGTCGTGGGCGAGCGTACGCACGTACGTACCGGCCGAGCAGCTCACCAGGAACGACGCCTCCGGGTGGGTGCCCTCGACGAACTCGTCGAGCACGAGGTCGTGGATCACGACGTTGCGCGCCTCACGGTCGACGGTCTCGCCACGGCGTGCCCGTTCGTGCAGTCGCACCCCGTCGACCCGCACGGCCGACACCATCGGCGGAACCTGCTCGATCTCCCCCTGGAAGGCCGTCAGTGCGCGACACAGGGCCTGCTCGTCGACGTGGTCGGCGGGGACCCTCGCGATGACCTCACCCTCGGCATCCTGGGTGTCCGTGACGACCCCGAGCACCATCCTCGCGGCATAGGTCTTGCGTCCGGCCTGGAGGAACTGCACGAGCCGCGTCGCTCGGCCCAGGCACACGACGAGCACCCCGGTCGCCGACGGATCGAGGGTTCCTGTGTGGCCGACACGCCGCAGCCCCGTGAGGCGTCGCACCTCGTCGACGACGTCGTGCGACGTCATGCCCCGGGGCTTGTCGACGACGAGCACCCCGCCGAGGTCCACGTCCGATCGCGAGTTGGCCACGCTCAGTCCTCGGACAGGCGACGGAGCAGTTCCTCGACCTTCGCGGACTGCTCGGCCACGGGGTCGGGCCGGAACCGCAGGTCCGGGACCACACGCAGGTCAACTCGTCGCGCCAGCATCGCACGCAGCCGGGGGGTCGCGGACTCGAGCCCGGCGGCCACCTCGGCGGCCGCGGGAACGCGATCGCCACCTGTACGGGCGGGGTCACGGGACACGAGATCAGGATCGAGCGTCGTGTACCAGACCGTCGCGACGTCGTGGTCGGGAGTGACCTCCACCTCGGTGATGGTCACGAAGCGGACCCTCGGGTCGGCGACCTCGGTCTCGATCAGGTCCGCGATCGCGGACCTCACGAGCGACTCGGTGCGGGGATTGCGTCTGCGTGCCACGTGCGCTCCGTCCTCAGGCGTCGAGGTCGTCGACCACCTCGGTCATGCTGATCACCGTCACCCGGGGGTCGCGTTCCACCACCTCGACGATCGCGGCGAGGGTGGTGTCCACTCCGCCAGCGGTGGACGACGCGGTCGCGACGCCGAGCACGGCACGCTGCCAGCGATCCTGGGCACCCACCTCCGCGACCGAACAACCCATGCGTTCGAGTGCCGCCCGGATGGGTTGCAGCAGTGCCCGCCTCTCCTTGAGGCCGTGCACACCGGGCAGGTGCACGTCGATGCGTGCGACACCGAAGTGGACACGCCCCTGTTCGGCCTCGACGCCCATCGGTCGTCAGCGGCGCCGGGGGGCGACGGAGACCATCATCAGGTCACTCACGGGCGACCTCGACGGTCTCGTACACCTCGAAGATGTCGCCCTCCTTGACGTCCTGGAACTTCTCCAGGCCAATCCCGCACTCGAAGCCCTCGCGGACCTCGCGCACGTCGTCCTTGAAGCGGCGCAGCGAGGACATCGTGTCCTCGGCCACGACGACCCCGTCACGGATGACCCTGACGCCCGCCTCGCGGCGAATCTCGCCCCGGATGACCATCGAGCCGTACACGTTGCCGATCTTCGGGACGCGGAAGACCTCGCGGACCTCCACCTCGCCGATGACCTGCTCGCGGATCTCCGGCGCGAGCATGCCCTTGACCGCACGTTCGATGTCGTCGATGACGTCGTAGATGATCCGGTAGGTGCGCACGTCGACACCGGAGCGTTCGATCTCCTCGCGCGCGTTCGCTCCCGGCCGGACGTTGAACGCGACGATGATCGCCGCGGACGCCTGCGCCAGGCGGACGTCGCCCTGGGTGATCGCACCGACCCCCTTGGTGATCACCCGCACCTGGACCTCTTCGAGCTCCAGCTTGAGCAGGGACTCCTCGATCGCCTCGGCAGAACCCGACACGTCGGCCTTGATGATGACGTTGAGGGTCGCCTTGTCGCCGGCCTGCACCGC
>JBBDIX010000040.1:0-28787 GCA_040880235.1 Nitriliruptoraceae bacterium | reverse complement strand
ACGACGTCCTCGGCCGCGTGGCCGTTGCCAGTGAGCAGCAGCGCGAAGCGGTACAGCCCGCCGAGGTCCTCGACGATCGCAGCCCCCACCCGGTCTGCGCCCTCCGGCGTGGCCACCGCAGCGTCCACTCGTTCCACGACTTCCCGCCTACCTGCCTGCCGGCACCCGGCAGGTGCTGATCCCCAACAGACGGTAGAGCGGGCAGAACCCAGTAGCCGCGGTCCCGGCCATCACCACGGCCACCACCGCCAGCGCGATACCCGCCCCACTGGTTGGTCCGACAGCGAACGCGGCGACCACCGCGACGACCGCCACGACACCACGGAGCAACCGGTCAAGACCTGCCTCGTTGCGTTCCATTGCTCATCTCCAGCTCTCAGCGTGCAGCCAGGCATCCCCCGGCCGATTCGTACTGCTCCATGGACGACGCTGCCTGCGGATGGGATACCGGCCCTGCACCGACCGTGCGCGAAACGCGCACATCCAGCCCCAGGCGCGCATCTCCAGCGCCATCCGGTGTTCACCGAAATCTGGGCGACCCACGCACACCAATCCTGCAATCGTTCCGAGGAGTCCGGCGTCCTCACGCGAGTGGGCGAAGAGAGCGATCACCGATTCGGCACGCCGGGGGCGCGCTCGGGCGCAAACGACCCATCGGCGTGGAGGCGTTACCGTCACGGACCGAACGGGAGAAGCCGATGATGCGACGCGGTCTGACGGGGTGGCTGCTCGTCGGCGTGCAGGCGGTCCTGATCGTTGCGGTCGTCCTGACACCACCGGGATCCTCGTGGCCCACACCGACCTGGGTCCTACGAACGGGCTGGGCAATCAGTTCAGTGGGCGCGGCCGGGGCCATCTGGGCCGCGATCAGACTCGGTGACCGGCTGACGCCGACCCCGGTCCCCCGCGACGGAGGCGAGCTGCGGACGGACGGCCCCTACGCCCACGTACGCCACCCGATCTACAGCGGCGTACTGCTGATCGTGGTGGGTATCGCGGTCCGCACGGGTAGTGCTCTGGGGCTGGGGCTGTCCGTGGTGACCATCGGCTTCTTCCATGCGAAGGCGATCTTCGAGGAGCATCTGCTCACCGAGCAGTTCGCGGGCTATCGAGCGTACGCAGGCGTCACACCCCGGTTCGTACCCCGTCCGTGGCGCATCACCCGTCGGGACTGATGAACGCCGGGCTTCTGGTCACCCACCGGCTCAAGGCAGCGTCGAACAGCACCAGGCCGGGTCTCGACCTCCCAGAGATGGGCATCAACTTCGGTCGGCAACGTTGCCGTGTAGGGCTGCCCGTCGATCATCAGCCGTCCCCGGAAACGGCCCGACGGCATCCTTTCCGTGAGCCAACAGCCCACGCTAGATGTCAACCGAACCCCCTGCGGCCCCGGATTCGAACCCCCGGCCGCCTGAGCGCGGGGAGCGAATACACGCGAACTGAGCGAATAGACCGTCGTTGTGAGTGTGGACGGTGGGTTCATCTGGGCATGCCCTGGGTTCAGCATCTCGCTGACCGAGCGGCAACGCGCTTCATCCGGGTGGGCTCGTGAGGAGCCGGCGGGTCCCTTGACCGGCGGCCCGGCCAGCCGGGTCGACCAGCACCTCCCAGGTGGGCTCCGGGGCGGCACGCAATCGTTGACGGTCCTTGTTGGTCGGGGTCAGCGCCGCGGGGTCGCCGACGATCTGGTAGAGGCGGGCAAGGTCTTCGAGGTGACGCTGCGGACCCCGGACGTGATCGCCGGCCGCGGCACATGCCTTGACCACCAGCGCACCCAGTAGATCGGGACGCGGAATCGCTGCGACACGGTTGTCGAGGTGAACGGTGACCCGCTGGGTGCGGTCCAGGGCCTGGCGGGTCCCCGGGAGCTGGGGTGCGCGTAGCGGTGGCACCGTGGTCAGATCGGCCCGTTCGCCCATACCCTCGGGAGAGATCACATCGAACTCGAGACCATCACGGATGAACTTGTAGCCGTGACCACCGACGTCAACATGGGCGGTGTCGAGCTCCCACCCCTGATCCTGCAGAAGCGTCGACATGGTCCGTGTCGCATCAGTTGCGCCTCGCGCATCAACCACGGCATCCGCGTCGAGGGTGGCCGGACGTGTCGGCACACCGGCCTCGTGCTCGTGCAGCATGACCATCAGCGCCCCGATCAACGTCCAACCGTGCGGTCGCTGATCAGCGACGTCGAGAACCGCTGCCCACAACCGACCGGTATTGCCGAGGTGGGGCAACCCGACCGGATCGTCGGCACGCAGTAGTTCAGCGGCCACGGAACGCCTCAAGTGCGTCGACGAACAGCCGCTGGCCCTCCTCGTAGGCACGCGCGTCGCCGGACTCCCACAGGTCAAGACCCACGACGGGCGCAGCAGCTACGTCGGCCGCGGCAGCGGACTCTCCGCGAACAGGGATCTCGACCTCATCGTCCACGACGTGCAGGACCACGTTGGCGACCTCGCCCGCGTCGATCAGCCCATGACCGGCGTGCAGCGCGGCGACGTCGCTCTCGGCGACGTAGCCCTCGACATCATCGTCGTCCGCCGCGACGAGGCGGGCACCGGCGCGCTCAGCGACCGCAAGACCGGTCAACACCACACGTGGATCGGCGGTGAGGGCCTGCAGCTTCGAGGGATGCGCGTAGACGAACCTGCGGCTCGCGCGCCGTCCCAGACGGGCCGCGAGCTCCTCGATTTCCGCATCCAGCAGGTGCCGACGCAGCTGGGAACGGCGCGGTGCCGACAGCCCCGCCGGCTCTGCGCCAGACAGCATCGTGAGCAACGCCCACGCGGTACTCGGAGAGAACGGACGCCCCACCGGCAGCGGGAGACGCTGCAGACGACGGATCTCGGACAGAGGCACCAGCCACCGGCCTGCGCGACGATGTGCACAGACCTGACCAGTGCGGGCAAGACGCCGCACCTCGTGCGGTGAACGGCCTAGCCGCTCTGCCGCGACATCGGCCGTCAGGCTGTCGCGCAGGTCATGCACCGATGCCGCCTCCCGCAACGATTTCCTGAACCGTACCGTTCAAGGGCCTATTCACGCAACCGGATGGTGGCCGATCGCCGGTCGGGCATACCAACGGGAGGGACTACGGATGACAGAAACCCCCGCCAATCGCCCGGATTCGGGCTCGTAGCGAGGGTTTCGGTTTGCGCGCTGGGAGGGATTCGAACCCCCGGCCGCCTGATCCGTAGTCAGGTGCTCTATCCGGACTGAGCTACCAGCGCATCCGCGGAGGCTGAGGGATTCGAACCCTCGAGGGCCTTGAAGACCCAACGGGATTAGCAATCCCGCGCCATAGACCTGACTAGGCGAAGCCTCCAGGCGCACCGCCACCGTCAGACGGTGCCGCGGCCCGGGCAGGGTAGCAGTCCACCGGACGTTAGATTGACGAGATGGAACGCATCAGACAGACCATCGACCGCGCACCAGGGTGGGCACGGCGTCCCCTGGAGGTTGCGTCACGCACGGTGCGCGGCACCGGCGAGGACCGGCTCCCGGGACTGGCGGCGGAGATCGCGTTCTGGGTGCTGCTGTCCCTGCCCGCACTGCTGCTGTCGGCCGTGGCAGCGTTCGGTGTCGTGGGTTCCCGGTTCGGTACCGACTGGGAGGCGCAGTTCACGGCACGGGTCGTGGAGGTGAGCCGCCTCGCACTCACCGACTCCGCCATCGACAATGCGGTGATACCACTCCTCGATCAGCTGCTCGACGGGGGCGGCATCGGCCTCGTGTCGATCGCCTTCGTCGGCGCGCTGTGGACCTCCTCGCGAGCGGTCAAGGTCGTGCTCCAGACCATCACGCTCGTCGACGCCGCCGCGACGCCGCGCCAGGGCTGGAAGGACCGCCTGCTCGGATTTGGCGTCACCATCGGCGCCGTGCTCGTCGGCACGATCATCGCACCGCTCCTGCTCGCCGGACCGAACTTCGGCGAGCAGATCGCGTCCTGGGTGGGCGTCGGCGCGGCAGGGATCGAGACCGTCTGGCGCTGGGCCTGGTGGCCAGTCGTGATCGTCGGTGTGACGTTCACGATCACGACGCTGTACCAGCTCGGGGTTCCCGGGAAGCGACGGTGGCGCGCGCAGTTGCCGGGAGCCACCCTGGCCACCGGGACGTGGCTCGTGGGCAGCGCCGGGCTGCGCCTCTACGGGGCGTGGTTCATGACGTCCGACAGCATCTACGGGCCGCTCGCGGGCCCGATCGTCGGTCTGCTGTGGCTGTGGCTGGCTGCCTTCGCCGTGTTGCTCGGCGCCGAACTCAACGAGGCCCTGCGGGCCACCGAGCACGCCGATGCCTGATCACGTACCCCGATCGACGACCACGGCGCGTAGCCCACGGAAACCGCGCGTCAGGGAAGCCGGCCGATGAGCAGTGCCACCCGGAGGCTCCCGCGGCCACCTCTCGTCCTGATCGTGATGGCCCTGTTCGTCGTGTGGTTGCTCATGGACACGTCGCTGGGCGACTACCTGCCCTTCCGGTCGACGCCAGAGCCCGAATCCGCTGACTTCCAGGAACTGACCGGCTGCGCAGGTGTCCGTGCCGATGCGCGCGCGGCGACGGAGCAGGCCGAGTCCGTCCCAGAGGACTCGATGATCCGCCCCCAGGCACTCGGCTACGCCGCACTGATCGTCACGCAGAACCCCCGCTGCTTCCAGAGTCAGGTCGTCGCGGACGCCCATTCGCTGCTCTACGGCACGGACTGAGGCTCGGTCGGGCTCCCGCAGGAGGCCACTGGCGACGTGTGGCGGCGCCAGGCGCGGGTCACATGTCGTGGACCACAGACAGTCGCCGATAGTCGGAGCCGGAAGGGCATCCGAACATTGCAGCCGACCGTCGGTGCGCCGGATCCCACGCGCCAGAACGGGTAGCGCAGAATTCGTCGCGACGAATGCAGGCCATCTGTAGGGTCGCTGGACGTCAGCCCCGCACCAGCCGGGGCACGGGACACAGGGGCATCCCATGAGCGGCGACAGCACACCCATGCCACCGGCCGGCGACCCCGTCGACCTCGACGAGCAGCAGCCGCCACCGAAGACTCCTTGGTTCCGGCGTCCACTGCCGATCCTCGCGTTCCTCGTCATCTTCGTGGCTGTCACGATGTGCGGGGGCGACGACGACACGGCCGAAACCACTCCCGGCGTCGGCGCTGACACGACCGCCGCGGTGGCCGAGCCGGAACCTGCACCGACGATCGAACCTGAGCCCGAATCCGAGCCCGTGGCTGAACCTGAACCTGAACCTGAGCCGGAACCCGAGCCAGAACCGTTCGAACCGATCGTCATCGAAGGGTCCAGCGACGACGTCGTCGACGTACCCGCCATCGACGAGGTCCCGCTGGTGGTCACGTTCTCCCACTCGGGCAGCCGAAACTTCTCGGTCGTCAGCTACACGTCGAGTGGGAACCGCATCGACCTTCTCGTCAACGACATCGGATCG
The DNA here is from genome assembly GCA_040880235.1 of Nitriliruptoraceae bacterium. GTDB lineage: Bacteria > Actinomycetota > Nitriliruptoria > Nitriliruptorales > Nitriliruptoraceae > JBBDIX01. The sequence continues at coordinate 23,348 of JBBDIX010000040.1, read as the reverse complement.
TACGAGGGCACGGTCCCCTACAACTTCCGCGACACGCCCGCTGAGTTCGAGGTGACTGCGAGCGGACCGTGGACCGCGACCATCACCAGCCTGTCGGACCAGCCCGAACTCGACGGGCAGGCCAGCGGATCCGGTGACCAGGTCCTTCTCGTCACCGGATCCGGAACACGCCTCGTCGCGACTCATGACGGGCAGCGCAACTTCGCCGTCCTCGGTTGGGGATCTCGTCGCGACCTCCTGATCAACGAGATCGGCAGCTACCAGGGAACCGTGCGCATGGTGGAAGCGATCGCCCTCGAGATCACCGCCGACGGGAACTGGACCTTCAGCCTTGAGTGACACACGCTCCGGCCTGTCTGACCACACGTTTGACGCGGGCCGCTGTCCACCAGCACTCTCAGCCAGCAACGCACAGCCACGATCCCCACAGCGATCGATGACAGCATGCGCTTGACCGCGGTGTGCGCGAAGCGTGCGGAGCGTGGACCGACCCGTCCGGTACACCTACGCCGTACCCGCCTTCGAGGAAGCATCGCGTCAGCGATGCTGGGCGTTGCACCGAGGGGACACGATGATCCGCGATGACCTGCGCGCGTACCCCATCGACGTGGCAAGCAAGATCAGTGGTGCGTCGCCACGACAGATCCGATACTGGGCGAAGACAGGGCTCGTAGCGATCGACCTCGACCAGAAGGTCGGACGACGACGTGTGCGGCTGTGGGATTTCCAAGGTCTCATCGAGCTGTCGGTCGTCATGGAGATGCTGCGGCGAAACTGCAGTCTGCAGGCGATCCGCAAGGTCGTCGAGTTCATCCGTGAGCGGGACCAGCTGGATCGTCCCCTTTCACAGGTGGCGTTCTACGTCGATCGCGAGTCGGGTGAGATCGCATGGGTCGATGCAGACGGTTCGGTCGAGGGCGCTCGACGTCCCGGGCAGACCGTGATGCGTGAGGTCATCAACCTCGAGCGGATTCGTGCGGCCATTCGCTCACACCCGCTCCGTGATGCCCAAGCGTACGGTCGGATCGAATCGCACCGGGGCGTCATGGGATCCAAGCCTGTGTTCTCGGGAACGCGCACACCGGTGGCCGCGCTGGCGTCCTACTTCGCTCGGAACGTTCCGACCGAGCGCATCCTCGAGGCGTTCCCTCACCTGACATCGGACGATGTCGAGGCCGCACGCCAGCACCTGTCAGCGGCCTGACGGCCAGCGTGTGGCGGACGACGGGGCAACTGCGGTTCGTCACCGACAACGACGTAGACGCGTCCGTCGCACGTTGCCTGACCGCAGTTGGGCACCAGGCATGGACCACCGCCGAGGCACAGCTCGCGGCGACCCCAGACGTCAGCCTCGCGATCTACGCCCAAGAGAAGAACGCTGTCCTGGTCAGCCACGACCGCGAGTTCGCCGGCTGGCGTCGCCGTCGGACCAGCAGTCGCCACGTCTGGCTCAACTGCGATCAGATCGACGCGGCGGACATCCTTGCGTTCCACCTCGAGGACTTTGTCGACGTCCTGCGACGCCGAGAGCACGTGGTGATTGAGGTTCGTCGTGACCGGTTCATCGTTCATCGACCTCGGTGGCAGCCCTGACGATCCTGAGCATGCGCCGGATGCCGTGACTGAACGGAGCATCGGGATGGGGCACACACGCAAGCGGCTCCGCGTCGTCGACACCATCTTGAGCGGATGGATCGACGTTGCGGATCTTCGACTCGGACAGCCCGGACGTCTGCATCCCCCATGTGGCGAGTGCACCCCTCTCTGAGCAGGTTGCGCCTGCGGAGGGTGAGGGATTCGAACCCTCGGTACGGGTCACCCCGCACGCCGGTTTTCAAGACCGGTGCATTCGTCCGCTCTGCCAACCCTCCCCGCGTGTCCGGCAGGGCCGGGCACGACCGCCCGAGGGTAGTGCCGCACACGAGTCGTGTCGGTGTCGACCAGGTCAGGCGGACCCGTCGTCTCCGATGCGCGCACGCCAGTCCGCCAGCCAGGTCGCGGCGACGCGATAGGTCTCATCGTCCTGGCGGATCCGGTCGGCCTCGTCCGTGCGGCGAGCTCCGGATCGACGGTACGAACCGAGCAGCTTCACGTCCCGGTGGGTGCGCTTGACCGCTGCGAGGGCGTCGCCGACCCGCTCGTCCGCGAGGTGGCCCTCCACGTCGAGGAAGAAGCAGTAGGACCCGAGTTCCGCCTTCGTGGGGCGCGACTCGATCTTGGTCAGGTTCAGTTCCCGCTCCGCAAAGACCTCGAGCAGTTGCAGCAGCGCGCCCGGACGGTTTGTGTCGATGAACACCACCACCGACGTCTTGTCCCAGCCCGTGGGCGCCGGCACGGTGTTGCCCACGACGACGAAGCGAGTCGTGTTGCCCGACGCATCGGCGATGTCACGCGCCAACACGTCGAGTCCGTAGCGCTCGGCGGCGAGCGGGTTGACGATTGCGACCAGCGCTTCGTCCGAGGACGCCACGTCGTCCGCCGCCTTGGCCGTGGAGGGGGCAGGAACGCGCTGTGCCTGCGGCAGGTGCGCAGCGATCCACCGGCGACAGCCTGCGAGCGCGACGGGGTGGGAGTGCACGGCCTCCACCTCGTCGAGCAACGTCCCGGCGCGACCGGCCAACACCAGGGTGATCGGGAGTTCGACCTCCGCCTCGATCAGCAGGTCGGTGTCGAAGGCGAGCGCGTCAAGCGTCGCGGTGACCGATCCCTCGAGGGTGTTCTCGATCGGCACGACGGCGCGGACGACCTCGCCCTCGCCAACCGCCCGCAGCACCTCCGTCACGTCGCCATACGGGACGAGCAGGTCATCGGCGTCGTTGCCGGTGACGATGCGTGCCGCAGTCTCGGTGAACGTGCCGGCAGGACCGAGGTAGCCGACGGTCGTGACCTGTCTCATGGTCCGCTCCTACGTCGCCGACGCCCCACCAGCGGCGGACCGCCGACACGACCCTCGATCGCGGCATCGATGGCGGACCGCTCCTCGACCGACAGGGTGTGCTCGCTCTCTCCGCCGACGATCTGCTTGCCGTAGCTGCGGGTCTCGGAGCGACCGTTGATCGAGGTGATGACCACCCCGTTCGAACCGCGGTCGAGCAGCGCAAGCGAGAACGACTGGGCCCCGCCGACGTCGTCAAAGGCGTCGTAGCGGACGAGTCCGACCCGCGAGAAGGCGCTCTCCAGCCGCTCGCGGAGTCGCTCCGTGTTGTGGTGGATCGTCTCCTGGTCCTGCTGGATCGCCCGCAGGGCCTCGGTCTGACCGGCCACGAGATCGAGCACGTCCCCGGTCCCCTCCGGAAAGGCGGTCACGAGCCGGCGGCGCACACGTGCGAGTCGACGAACCAGTGCGACACAGACCGCCACGGCGACGAGGGACACCACGACGGCGATGATCGCCAGCAGGGCGACGACGTCGGGGGCAGGAGTGGGGAGCACGGACGGTCCTTCGAGTCGAGCCGGGTCGTACCGGACGCACGAGCCCGGCACACATCGGGGCGACGGTACCGCGCCGGGACGTCGCGCTTCGGAGCCGCGAGACCGTCGGACGCCTGCCGCGCGACCTGCGCACCGTGTCCGCACCAGTCGTCACCTGATCCGAACTCCCGTTGCAAGCACAACTGCTGCGTCCGGGCGTCGGGGTGCAGCACACCCACCCGCCCACCACCATGAGGTGACCCGATGAACCGCAGGATCCTCACAGGAATCGTTGCTGCGGCGCTGGCCATCATGCCCGCCGCCGCAGCCTCCGCATCCAGCCATGACACCGCCGAGGTCGTCGTCGTCCACGGCGTCCCCGGACTCGAGGTCGACGTGCTCGTCGATGGCGCCGCCGCCATCGAGGGCTTCAACTTCGGAGACGACCCGGTGGTCACGTCTCTGCCCGCCGGCAGCTACACGCTCGCCGTCGCCGCTGCAGGCACCACCGACGCGATCCTGACGCTCGACACGACGCTGGTCGCCGGCACCAGCGTGACGGTTGCCGCGCACCTCGACGCGAGCGGCGACCCGCAGCTCCGTGCGTACGCGAACCAGAACTCCGCAACCGGCATCCAGCCGTTCCACCTCGCCAACTTCGGCGCCGTCGACATCTTCGCGGGTGGTGAACCGGTGCTCGAGGGCGTGACCAACGGCCAGACCGCACGCATCGACGTCGACGGTGGCATCTCGGTGCCCGGCGTCGGCATCGGCGCCGCGGGATCGGGTGAGGTCGCCATCGACCTCGGCACCGTGACCGTTCCGGCAGACACCCTGGTGCTCGCGTACGCCATCGGCCCCGACGAGGGCGAGACCCTGCCGTCGGTCCTGGTCGCCACCGTCGACGTCGCCTCCGACGCCGGCAGCGTCCACTCCGGCAACGGCGGCCGTGCGTCGACCGCGCTGCCCACCGGCGTGCTCGTCGCCATGCTGCTCGCCATCGCGCTCGTCGCCACCCCGGTGATCGCTCGTCAGCGCGCCAACCGCTGACACTCGCCCGGAGAGGAGCACCCGCCGATGTCGATGTCCCCGCGACTGCTCGTGATCGTCGGGCTGCTCCTCTCCATCGGGACCCCGGCCATCTGGTGGGCCACGAACGTCGGCGCCGCAACCGTGGGCGAGGTCCCCGATCCGGCCCCGGCCGTCTCCACGGACCTGGCAGAGCCCTCGGACGCAGCCAACCCGGCCGAGCAGACCGCCCCGACCGACCTGCGCCCGGAGTCGGCGACGTTCTCCACGACCGCTCCGCAAGGAGCCCTCGACCCTTCCGCGGCACCGGCACGCATCTGGGCCGATGCCGCGGGCATCGACGCACCCGTCGTGCCCGTCGGGCTGGATGCAGGAGGGGACATGGAGGTGCCGCGCGACGGGGCCGTCGCCGGCTGGTATCAGCGCGGTGCCGTCCCCGGCGAGGCCGGCACCGCCGTGATCACCGCTCACGTCGACACGCGTGTCGCCGGACCGGGAGCCTTCTTCCGCCTCGGGACGCTCGCGCCCGGCGACGTCGTCGAGGTGGCATCGGGCACGGGCGGCGTCAGCCGGTGGGAGGTCACCGGCCGCGAACAGCGCCCCAAGGACGATCTCCCGCACGAGGTCGTGTACGCGCGCAGCGGCCAACCGCGGCTGGTGCTGATCACCTGCGCGGGCGCGTTCGACGACGCGACCCGCAGGTATGCGGACAACGTGCTCGTCTACGCCAGGCTGATCGACCGACCCTGAGTGAGCGCCTCGACGATCCGCGCTGCGCCCACGATCGACGCCCCCTCCACCAGGTCACTGTCTCCGGTGATGCCCCGCTTCGCGACGCACGCGGAGCACAGCCAGACCTCTCCGCCCGCAGCGACGAGCTGGCGCAGCAGATCGCCGAGCGGGGGCAGGCCCGCCTCCTCGACCTCGTCGGCGACTCCCGCCAACCCGAGATGGACCGCCTCGACCGTGCACACGACGATCGCATTCTGGCCGCTGACGGCCGCGGTCACTGCGGCGATGAAGGGCACCGTGGCGCGTTCCGGGTCCTCAGGGCCGTGGGTGCAGGGAAACAGCAGGAGTTCGGACATCAGGCCTCCTCGGAGTCGCAGCACTGCCACCGTAGGCGACCCACGCAGACCCATCTCTGCGTGACGTCCCCGAAGTCGAACCCCCGAAAAGGTCGCTGGCTAGACTCCGCGCGACGTCAGGGACCTGAGGTAGTTCCCACGGAGGATCCGAGTTGGCCACCCGTTCAACGGTGCGGTGGAGCAGCCTCGCCACCCTCACCCTCCTGGTGGCGCTCGCGCTCACTGCGTTCATGGGTCTTGCGGTACCTGCCTCTGCCCAGGACGAGAGCATCGCGGGAACGCTCCAACAACGAGGTGACGGAGGTCGCGTGCCGGTGCAAGGTGCCGTGGTGGTCGTCCGCGAGGACGGTGTGGACATCGGGTCAGCCACGTCGGATGCCGACGGCGAGTGGCGCGTCCCGGTTCCCGGGCCAGGCACGTACAGCGTGACGATCGACCGTGCCACCCTGCCGGAGGGCGTCACCCTGACCGACCCCGATCGAAGTGAGCTGACGATCTCGGTGACCGGCGGTCAGTCGAGGCGGGTTGTGTTCCAGATCGGCGAGGGAGGCACCGCGGCCACGGGATCGTTCGCGCGGGCCGCAGCGCTCCTGGTCGTCGGACTCAAGCTCGGTGCCATCATCGCGCTGTCAGCGGTCGGGCTCTCGCTCATCTTCTCGGTCACCGGCCTCGTCAACTTCTCGCACGGCGAACTGGTGACCATCGGGGCGGTGGTGGCGTACTTCTTCCACGCCCTCGGCCCGGAATGGCCGCTCGTCGCCGCGGCAATTCCGGCCCTCGCGTTCGGCGGGCTCTTTGGCTGGTCTCAGGAACGATTCCTGTGGGAGCCGCTGCGTCGGCGGCGCATGGGGATTGTCACACTCCTCGTGGTGTCGATCGGCCTCGGTTTCTCCCTTCGATTCCTCGTCCTGATCGTGTTCGGGGGCCAACCGCGTGCCTACCCGGGTTTTGCGTCACAGGGCGCGATCCCAATGTTGGGAATACCGGTCGTGCCCAAGCACCTTGTCACGATCGCAGTCGCGCTCGTCGTGCTCAGCAGCATCGGTCTGTTCCTCCAGCGCACGAAGACCGGAACCGCACTCCGGGCCGTGCGTGACAGCCCGGAACTGTCCGCATCGTCGGGCATCGATGTCCGGCGGGTAATCGTTCTGACGTGGGTGCTCGGCGCGACTCTCGCGGCCCTTGGCGGCGTGTTCTTCGGGCTCACCGAGTCCGTCCAGTGGGACATGGGCTTCCGCCTGCTCCTGCTCATGTTCGCTGCGGTGATCCTCGGTGGCCTCGGTACTGCCTTCGGAACGATGCTTGGCGCCTTCGTCGTCGGTGTCTCGGTCGAGATGAGCGTGCTCGTCATCCCGAGCGAACTGAAGATGGCCGTTGGACTCGCGATCCTCATCATCATGCTGCTCGTGCGACCGCAGGGCCTGCTCGGGGTACGCGAGAGGATCGGCTGATGAACTGGGGCGACATCCTCGTCAATGCAGTCATCGCGGCAACCGGCCCCACGGCGGTCGCGTACGTCATCTCCGGCCTCGGCCTCAACCTGCAGTTCGGCTACGCTGGACTGCTGAACTTCGGCCATGTCGCATTCATGCTCGTCGGGGCGTACGGGACCGCCATCACGGTCGACGCAGGCGGTTCGCTGTGGATCGGTGTCCCGGTCGGCACTCTCGCCGCAGTGGGCCTCGGCCTCCTCCTGGGTGTACCGACACTCCGCCTGCGCGCTGAGTACCTGGCGATCACCACGATCGCTGCAGCAGAGGTCCTCCGGCTCTACGTGCGCTCCTCCTGGGCAACGCAGTTCACCGGAGGCGTGTTCGGCATCCAGGGTTTCGCCGACGAGTTCTTCGTGCTCAGCCCGCTGCAGTCGTCGACCGTGTATCGGGTCGGCTCGTTCGCGATGACCGGGCGGCGGCTCTGGGTCATCCTCGTCGGCTGGATCCTGGCGGCCGTGCTCGTCTTCCTGGTGCGACGCGTCATCAACAGCCCGTGGGGTCGACTCCTGAAGTCCATACGTGAGGACGAGGACGCCGCGCGGAGCCTCGGCAAGCACGCGTTCGCCATCAAACTTCAGGCGCTCACCCTTGGTGGCGCGCTCGGGGGCCTCGCAGGTGCCTTGATGGCCGTCGAACAACAGAACGTCAGCCCGGACAGTTTCCTGCCGCAGGTGACGTTCATCCTTTTCGTAGTTGTGATCCTCGGGGGCGCCGGAACGATCTGGGGGCCCGTGATCGGTGCTGTCTCCTTCCAGTTCCTGTTCTACTTCCTCGACAGCGTGATGCGACAGGCGCAGTCCAACGTCTCCTGGGTCAGCGCACTCATCTCGTCTGCCGGAGCCGCGCAGGTGCGCTTCGTGCTCGTCGGGTTCGGGTTGATGGCTCTGCTCGTGTTCCGGCCTCAGGGCATGCTCGGAAGCCGCAGAGAGGCGGTGGTCGGTGGTGTCTGAGACTGAAGGCACCAGTGGCCTCGACGCGATCGAGCCCTCTCCCGGTGCTGCAAAGCCCGATCCGATCCTCACCCTTGACGGGATGCAACGCCGCTTCGGAGGGCTTCTCGCGGTCGACGTCCGGCACCTCGAGGTCCAGCGAAACACCATCACCGCGCTGATCGGTCCGAACGGTGCCGGGAAGACCACGCTGTTCAACCTCATCACGGGATTCGACCAACCTGACCGCGGAACCTGGCAGCTCAATGGCGAATCACTCGGCGGCCTCGCCGCGCACGAGGTCGCGCGTCGCGGGCTGGTACGAACCTTTCAACTCACCCGTGCCCTGCCCCGGCTGTCCGTCATCGAGAACGTCATGCTTGCAGCGCGCGACAACCCCGGTGAGTCGTTGTGGCGCGCGCTGACGGGCGGATGGCGCGAGAGCGAAGCGCAGATCGAACGGCGAGCGACGGGCCTGCTCGGGCGCTTCGGCCTTAAACGGATGCGCGACGAGTATGCGGGGACACTGTCTGGCGGGCAACGTAAGCTGCTCGAACTTGCCCGCGCTCTCATGGTCGAACCCGAGATCATCATGCTCGATGAGCCGATGGCGGGCATAAACCCGGCGCTCACCCAGACGCTGTTGACGCACATCACCGCGATTCGTGACGAAGGCCGCACGGTCGTGTTCGTCGAGCATGACATGGACGTGGTGCAGGAGATCTCCGACTGGGTCGTCGTTCTGGGCGAAGGGCGTGTGATCGCCGAGGACCGCCCAGCCGGGATCGCTGGAAATCCCATCGTCATCGACGCCTACCTCGGAACCCACCACGGAGAGGCGTCGCCATGACGCGTTCCGGAGACGTTCTGCTCGGCGCCGCCGGCGTCGTTGCGGGCTACGTGCCGGAGGTCGACATCCTTCGCGGTGTCGACCTCACGGTCAGCCGCGGCGAGATCGTCGGGATGATCGGGCCGAATGGGGCGGGGAAGTCGACCTTCATGAAAGCGGTCTTCGGGCTCGTCCCCACCCGCGGGGGTTCCATCACCTTCGGCGGCGATGACATCACCCACACACCGACCCACGAGCTTGTCGCGCGTGGAATGGGCTACGTCCCTCAGTTGGCCAACGTGTTCTCCTCACTCACCGTCGAGGAGAACCTGCGCATGGGCCTATACCTGCGGCCGAAGGCGTGGCGGGATCGGTTCGCGGTCATCGTCGAACTGTTCCCGCTCCTTGAGCAACGACGTCAGCAACGCGCTGGTCTGCTCTCGGGAGGCGAGCGTCAGATGCTCGCGATGGGACGTGCCCTCATGATGAATCCGTCACTGATCCTGCTCGACGAACCGTCCGCCGGTCTGGCACCTCAGGCTCAGGACCTGGTCTTCGAACGCGTCAGAACGATTGGCGCGTCCGGCGTCGCGGTGCTCATGGTCGAACAGAACGCACGACGTTGTCTGCAGATCGCCGACCGCGCGTACGTACTGGACCAGGGGCGCAATGCGTACACCGGCAGCGGTCGTGACCTACTCCACGACGAGAAGGTCATCGACCTCTATCTGGGCACACTCGGTCGGGTCCAGTAGACCTCCGACAAGGTGGAGGGCCCGCCGCGGCGGGCCCTCCACCCTGTCACTGGTCCCGACTCACGGGGCAACCAGGACCTGGCGCTCGGACTCGTATGAACCGTCGGTCCCGAATTCGATCACCTCGTAGGTGCCCGTGCTCGGTTGCCCGTTGGACAGGAAGTCGAGCGGTCCCGAGGCTCCGAGATAGTCGATCTCCTCGCCGGCCTGGATCAGCTCGAAGCAGTCGGCGAAGAACGAGCACTCGGTGCCCTCTGGTCCGGTGACGCCGACGATCTCGTCGACGAACACCGTCGGGTCGTCGCTCTGCGCCACCTGCGCTGCGAGTGCGACCACCATGAGGCAGTCATAGAACTGGGCCGAGAAGATCGTTGGCGTACCCGGTGAGTACTCGTTGAAACGTTCGACGAACGTCTGTTCCCCGGTCTCCGGGGCGGACGACGGATAGGTTCCACGGAACCCCTCGGTCAGCGCCACCTCGCCACCGAGCTGGTCCGCACCGACGGTGTCGACGAATCCATCGGCGACATACACCTGACCGTCGAAGCGGCCCTGCATGTCGAGGACCATCTGACCACCCTCCTCGAAGGTGATCATGGCGAGCGCTTCCGCCCCGGATCCTGCAACGTCGTCCATGAGGTCGGCAAAGGACGTCGCGGCGGGGTCGTAGCCCTCTGCAAGGGTGACCGTGACGCCGCTGTTCTCGAGGTACTCGGCGAGCAGCTCACCGAAGCCCACGCCGTACTCGTCATTGCGCCACACGACAGCAACGTCGAGGTGGCCGTCGTCGATGATCACGTCACCGAGCGTCGGGGCCTGCAGCTCGTCAGACGGTGCCGTGCGGATGTAGTAGGGCTCGTAGATGCTCAGTGACGCCGCGGTGTTGGAGCCCGAGCACATCACGACGCCCGCGTCCTGCACCTTGTCCACGATCGAGGTCGACACGCCAGAGGCAGCCGCTCCGAGGATTGCGCTGTGCGAGCCGGTGAGGAACTGATCCACGTTCTCGGACGCGACGGTCGGGTCCGTGCCCGAGTCAGCGTGCTCGAGCGTGATCAGTCCCGGGAAGTCCGCGTTTATCTCTTCGGCAGCCATCCGGATCGGCTCTTCGAGCGCGTCGATGATGGGGGCCAGCGCTCCGGTCTGAGGCAGGAGCGTCCCGACGGTGATCGCAACGGGTTCGATGGCGGCCGGCTCGTCGGTCGGCTCGTCCGCAGGCTCGTCGGCCGGGGCCGGATCTGGTTCGGCGGCAGGATCGGGTTCGTCCGAGCCACAGGCAGCGACGATCAGCGCGAGCGCCAACACCATCGCCATGTGGCGTAGCCAGTGGATTCGCTTCATGTAGTGCCTCCCCTGTGGGGCTGGAGATGTGCAGTGCGGCTCACACGTAGGGCGTTGGAGCCGCTGCACAGGATCGAGGTCACCGCGCAATCCGTGCCGTGACCTCGATCACGCTACTACGTGACTAGGAGGACCGCCACCAACAGTTGTCGGGAGCAGCCTCGCGCTCAGCGGCGCGCGAGCCATGCATCGAACGACTCCCCCGTGAGCCGCTCGTAGGCCTCCACGTAGCGGGCGCGGGTGGCCTCGACCACCTCGTCGGGAAGCTCGGGAGCCGGTGGCGTGCGATCCCATCCCGTGGACGTGGCGTAGTCGCGCACGTACTGCTTGTCGAAGCTCGGTGGCGTGGCCCCCGGGACCCACTGGTCCGCGGGCCAGTAGCGCGACGAGTCAGGTGTCAGCACCTCGTCGGCGAGCACGATGCGCCCGTCGAGCAGTCCGAACTCGAACTTCGTGTCGGCGAGGATGATCCCGCACTCGGCCGCGTGTTCCGCACCCGTCTGGTAGAGCCGCAGCGACAGGTCGCGGAGCTGTCCGGCCAGTTCGTCGCCGAGTGCATCGGCCATGAACGCGAAGCTGACGTTCTCGTCGTGCTCGCCCTCCTCAGCCTTCGTCGCGGGGGTGAACAGGGGTTCCGGGAGCCGGTCGGCCTCGACCAGTCCGGCGGGAAGTTCGATACCGCACACCGATCCCTGCCGCTGGTACTCCGCCCAGCCCGACCCGACGAGGTACCCGCGCACGACGCACTCGAACGGGATGATCTCGACCTTGCGGCACAGCATGAAGCGTCCGGCGAGCTCGTCTGCGTGCTCCCGAGCCGCCTCGGGCAGGTCGACGAGCGACGTCGACACGAGGTGATGTTCGACCACACCGTCGAGTCGATCGAACCACCAGGCTGACACGCCGGTCAGGACCCGACCCTTGTCGGGCACCTCGGTCGGGTGCACGACGTCGTAGGTCGACACTCGATCGGACGCGACGAGCAGCAGGTGCTCGTCGTCGACGTCGTACAGGTCGCGGACCTTGCCGCTGCGCAGATGGGTCAGGCCACCGATCGTCACGGGCTTCACCTTGGTCTGGATCGAACGGGATGGACCCCGATCGTAATGCGGGAGGCCGGTCACGTACCCGGCGAGTTCCCGTGCGTGTCGAGGTCCTGCGGCGTGTCGACGTCCGGTGGTGCCAGACCATCCACTGGCACGTCGACGACGTCGAGTTCGCCGAGCAGCTGACGAACGCCGGCATCGCCGGTGACACGACCGGCGATCCAGTCCCACCGGTCGCGGGGCAGGGCGACCGGGTGCCCCGGCCCGTCGTCGTACCGTGCGCGGCTCACCAGGCCTCGCTCCCGTGTCGTGGCCACGACGTCCGTCACGACGTGCGGCGCGATGCCCGGCTGGTCGGCAAGCAGCACCACCGCCACCGTGGCGGCTTCGATGTCGTCCGCCGCCCGCAGTCCGGCGGCGAGCGACGATGCCTGCCCCGATGCGTGCTCCTCGTTGACGACCACCTCGACGTCGTGGTCGATCAACACGGTGGCGACGTCCTCGGGACGGGGACCCACGACGACGATCACCCGCTCGATCCCGGCGGCGCGGGCCACCTCGACGGCGTGCACGACGAGCGGACGGCCCTCGAACGACGCGAGCTGCTTGAGTGCTCCCGGACCACCGAATCGACGTCCGCTGCCGGCGGCGAGCACGATCGCGACCGCGTCGGCCGTAGGCTGGGACGTCACGGCCTCACCCTCCCTCGGAGTGCACATGGCGCAGGACCCGGCACCGGGACGACGCACCGCCGCGGTCGTGACCGCGAGCGACGGCGTCGCGTACGGCCATCGTCAGGACGACTCGGGGCTCGCGGTCGCCGAACTGCTGACCCGCCACGGGTTCGAGGTGGCACGACGCGAGTCCGTGTCCGACGACCGGGACCGTATCGCCGCGCTCCTCGTGGGGCTCTGTGACGAGGTGGCGCTCATCGCGGTGACCGGTGGCACGGGGTTCGGTCCGCGGGACGTCACGCCCGAGGCGACCCTCGACGTCGTCGATCGCCAGGCGCCCGGACTGGCAGAGGCGATGCGAGCGGCCGGGCGGGAGAAGACGCCGATGGCGGACCTGTCACGCGCGGTCTGTGGATCGCGGGGATCGACCCTGATCGTGGACCTGCCCGGCAGTCCACGTGGCGCGACCGAGAGCCTCGAGGCGATCGTCGGTCTGCTGCCACACGCGCTGGACCTGCTGGCCGGAGACACCCAGCGACACCCGCAGGGCCACGGCGACACGACAGCCTGACCTCGCGGGCCGGGCGACAGATCCGTGCCGACCCCACGCGTCGCCGGCTGAACGTCCGAGCGACCTGTTCCCACGGGTCATCCACAAGCCAGCCGCAGGCATCGGGGCCGTGCCCCGGACATCCACGATGATGCCGGTCGAACCCATGGAAGGTCGCCCGGTGCCCGCTACGCCAACGTCGATGCCCGCAGCACTACCCTCACGACAAGCAGTCTGCGCCAAGTCTGGCGAAGGACCGGTCGTGGAGCCATCCAGTCACGAGCCGATGGGCGAGGTGTTCACCCGTCGGTGGGTCGTGGAGTGGATGCTCGATCTTGCCGGATACACGCCGGACCGTCCGCTCCACGATCTGGCCCTGCTCGAACCATCCTGTGGCGCTGGGGCGTTCCTGCTGCCGGCCCTGGACCGCCTCCTGGCCGCGTGTGCACGCCACGACACTGACGTCGGAGACGCGACCGACGCCATCACCGCAGTTGACCTGCATGGGCCGTCCGTCGACGTCACCCGCAAGGCAGTCATCACCCGGCTGGAGGACGCCGGCGTCGCCACATCGGATGCAGAGAATCTCGCGGAGCGATGGGTCAGATCGGCCGACTTCCTCCTCGACGACATCCCTGCTGCAGACTTCGTCGTGGGCAACCCTCCGTACGTCCGGGTGGAGGACGTCCCCCGACACCTTGCCACCGACTACCGAGCGCGCTGGAAGACGATGGGTGGTCGCGCTGATCTGTACGTGGGGTTCTACGAGCGCGGACTGCAACTGCTGAAGGACGATGGCGTCCTGGCATTCATCTGTGCTGACCGCTGGATGCGGAACGCGTACGGCAAGGGCCTACGGACGATGATCACCGGCGGCCCCTGGGCGGTGGACACGATCGTCCGACTGCATGACGTCGACTGCTTTGAAGAGGAGGTGTCGGCCTACCCGGCGATCACGGTTCTTCGGCGCGGCACGCAGGGGGACGGGACCGTCATCGACGCGAATGGTGCGTTCGGTGCCGACGACGTGCCCGGGGCGATGGCCGCCCTCCGCAACCGTGGCGTGAAGGGTCCGTTCACGATTGCACGGGTCGACGGGTGGTTCGGCGCGGATGTGTGGCCTGAGGGGACTGCCACGCAGCTCGCACAGATCGCCGACCATGAGCACCGGCTCGACCCCCTGGAGGACGTCCTCCGGCAGACCCGAGTCGGGATCGGAGTTGCCACCGGCGCCGACGACATCTTCATCACCGAGGACCAGGAGCTGGCCGAGCCAGACCGAATGCTGCCACTGGTGATGGCTCGGCACATCGCCACGGGCAAGCTCGCCTGGACGCCGACCTACCTCGCCAATCCATGGAACAACCAAGGGCTGATTCAGCTCGGTGACCATCCGCGCCTGGCCGACCACTTCCAACGGCACCACATCCGGCTCGTCGGCCGACACACCGCAAGGCGCACCCCGGACCGCTGGTACAAGACAATCGACCGCGTCCACAGCTGGTTGGCCGGCACGCCCAAGGTCCTCCTGGCGGACATGAAGGCGCGTATGACGCCCGTTCTGGAACCCGGAGGCCTCTACCCACACCACAACCTGTACTGGATCACCTCCACGAGGTGGGACCTGCACGTACTCGCCGGGTTGCTCTGTTCCGATCAGGCGGAACTGTTCGTGCGCGCCTACTGCGTGAAGATGCGCGGTGGGACTCTGCGGATGCAGGCGCAGTACCTGCGCAAGATCCGCCTTCCCGATCCGGCCAGCATCACCCAGGGCGAAGCAGACGCCCTCCGGCAGGCCTACACCCATCGCGACCGCCAGTTGGCCACGTCGATCGCCGAGACGCTCTATGCCCGGTGATCTGCCCGACTACGAACCACTGATGCAGGAAGCGGTTGCTGCGTTCTGGGGGATCCGCGACCGACAGGCGACTGAGCAGGCACTGCGCGGGGTGGCAGATGCTGGTACCCGAGGCTCGGTGACAGGCGGGCAGCACCTTGGTCCGATCGAGGCGCTCATCCGCCGCGTGCTGATCGACGCGGGCGTGAACGAGGCTGCCATCCACAATGGCAGGTCGGCCAAGCTCCCGGGATGGTTCCGAGAGTTCAAGGACTGGGACCTCGTCGTGCTCGAAGGCAACACGCTGATCGCGGTGATCGAACTCAAGTCCCAAGTGGGCAGTTTCGGAAACAACCTGAACAACCGGATCGAAGAGGCCATCGGTCAGACGGTGGACTTCTGGAAGGCCGTGGACAACGGACTGGTCCCAGGCCTGCGCCCCTGGTTTGGCTATCTGATGGTCGTCGAGGAATCTGAACGATCGACGCGCTCGGTGCGGACGGGCCGCGGGCTCCTGCCCGCGGACTCGATGTTCGAAGGAGCCTCCTACATGCAGCGGTACGCAGCCGCGTTCACCCGGCTGCATCAGGAGCGCATGCTCGACGCCGTCACCTTCGCGATGTCGCCGCGCGACTCCGCCCAGGTCAGCTACCCGAGCAGCGCCCTCTCGTTCCAGCACTTCGCCACCACTCTGCACAACCGGGTCCGCGAGATCCGCTCACTCGACTGATCCTCCGTCTCGCCTCGGCCAGCGCAACGACCACTCTCGTGAACTGCTGATCTGCCCGAAGCTCCCCGCAACTCACCCGCCGATGTAGGACATCTCCACGCGCGGTCCGGTCAGTCCTTCGGCCGAACGCAGTTCGGACGCGCGGTCCGTACGGGCCGACCAGACCTGCCGGATGAGGTCGGCGAGCTGGTCGTCGCCGCCGCCGTCACGCAGCGGAGCACGCAGGTCGTGCCCCTGCGCGGCGAACAGGCAGGTGTAGAGCTCCCCGATCGCCGACAGTCGGGCACGCGTGCACGTTCGACAGAACGGGCGGGTCACCGACGCGATGACCCCGACGTCGCCCGCACCGTCGAGGTAGCGATAGCGCTCGGCCACGGCGCCCATCCGTGCTCCCGCAGCACCCGCGTCCGAGGCCTCCACGGGATCGACCGGATCGATCGGTTCGATGGGCCAGCGGGCGGCGATCCGTTCCACGACCTCCTCGGAGGGCACGACGCGGTCTCTCACCCAGCCGTTGGTGGTGCCGACGTCCATGAACTCGATGAACCGGATGGTCGCACCGACCTCGCGTGCCCACTGTGCGAGCGGTTCGATCTGGTCGTCGTTGACTCCCCGCTGCACGACGGTGTTGACCTTCACCGGATCGAACCCTGCCGCGACGGCGGCCGTGATCCCGTCGAGCACGGCGGCGACCGGCTGGGTCGTGTCGGCGATGCTGCGGAACGTGTCGTCGTCGAGCGCGTCGAGGCTGACCGTGACCCGATCGAGACCTGCCGCACGAAGGGGCTCGGCGAGCCGCGGCAGCAGGATTCCGTTGGTCGTCAGCGCGATGTCGTCGATCCCGTCGACCGCGACCAGTTCGGCCAGCAGGTCCGGCAGGTCGCGGCGCAGCAGAGGCTCTCCCCCCGTGACCCGCAACTTCGAGACACCCAGGCCCGCGAACACGCGCACCAGTCGAACGATCTCCTCGAATGTGAGCAGTTCCCGACGATCGAGGAACGCGAAGTCAGGGCCGAACATCTCCCGCGGCATGCAGTAGGTGCAGCGCAGGTTGCAGCGGTCGGTCAGCGAGACACGCAGGTCCTCCACGGGCCGGCCGAGCCGGTCCGTGAGCAGGTCGCCACCCGAAGGCGCGCGGACGATGTCCGGAGGAGATCCCATGATCCATCGAGCGTATCGGTGCCGTTACCTTCCCCACAGCGGCGCGGTGCCGATCACCGCGCACCGACCAGCATCGAGGGATCCGTGGACGTCGACGTGCGTCTGTTCGGCGGCCTCGCGAGCCGTGCCCGGCGCACCGTGGTGCACATCACCCTGCCCGACCCGGCACGGGTCGCCGACCTGCGCGCCGCCGTGGCGTCCCAGGTCCCGGAGATCGCGGGCCTGCTCGACGCCGTGAAGGTCGCCGTGGACCTCGAGGTTGCCGGTCTCGACGTCGCCGTCACCCAGGACTCGGAGGTGGCGCTGCTGCCACCAGTGGCTGGCGGATCCGACGACGACCTGCCCGGGGACACCCACGTGGACGTCCCGCCGACGCTCGAACGGGTCGACGGCTTCGCGATGCTGACCGGGCTCATGGCACCCCCGATCGACGTGGAGTCGGCACTGGCCGCGATCGTGTCCCCGTCGGTGGGTGGCACCGTGCTGTTCCTGGGGACCGTCCGCGACCACGCGCCGGATCTGGACGGGGTGGTCGGTCTGGACTACTCGGTCTACCCGGACATGGCCCGCCGCGTGCTCGCCGACACCGCACGGGCCGTCGCCGTGGACCACCCGGAGGTCACCGGGATCGCCCTGCTCCACGCCGTCGGGGAACTCACCGTGGGCGAGCACACGATCCTCGTCGCGTGCGCGTCGGCGCACCGGGCTGCGGCCTTCGCCGCGTGCGAGGACGCACTGGAACGGGTCAAGCGTGACACGCCGGTGTGGAAGCGGGAACGCACCATGGACGGTGCGCACCGGTGGGTGGGCCTGCCCGACGCCTGAGCGCGAGCATCCGGCGCGTCAGGAGGGACGGAAGCCGAACGTGACCTGCTCGTCGCCTCCGGAGATGTCCCGGTGCTCCATGCCCTTCTCGGACTGCGCGGCGCGGAACTCCTCGAGCAGGCCAGCCAGCGGATCGTCGGCCAGCGCGAGGATCTGTACGGCAAGGATCGCGGCGTTGCGGGCGCTGTCGATGCCCACCGTGGCAACGGGCACTCCGGGCGGCATCTGCACGATCGAGTAGAGGGCGTCGGCACCGCCGAGGTGGTCTGACAGGCACGGCACCCCGATGACGGGCAGCTGCGTGTGCGCGGCCACGACCCCGGGAAGGTGGGCAGCGCGTCCGGCACCTGCGATCAGCACGCGGTACCCAGCCTCGCGTGCGCCACTGGCCCACGCACTGACCTTCGCCGGGTTGCGGTGGGCCGACATGACGTCGAGCGTGTGGGGCACCCCGAACTCGGACAGCTGGTCGGACGCCTTCTCCATGACGGGAAGGTCGGACTTCGACCCCATCACGATACCGACGAGTGGCTGGTCCACGGCTGCCTCCCAGATCACCACGAGTACCCGCAATCTACCAGCAGGCCCCGCTCGCCCGATCGCCCCGATCAGCTGAACAGTCCGGTCAGATCCCCGCAGCGATGTCGGTACGCCGGTGCCGACCAGCGAACGTGATGCGTTCCGCTGCGTCGTGGGCACGAGCACGCGCATCGGCGACGTCGAACCCCATCGCGGTCACCGACAGGACGCGCCCACCGGCGGTCACGAGCCGGTCGTCGTCGCGTCGTGTGCCCGCGTGGAACACGACAACGTCGTCGAGTGCGTCGGCCTCGTCGACCCCGTCGATGGGAACGCCGGTCTCGTACGCCCCCGGGTACCCACCGCTGGCGAGCACGACGGTCACCGCCGCCCCCGGATACCAGCCGATCCGCGCGTCGACGACGTTGCCCGTCGCCGCGGCACCCAGCAGGACGCCGAGGTCTCCGTCGAGCAGCGGCAGGACCACCTGGGTCTCCGGGTCACCGAACCGGGCGTTGAACTCCAGCAGCCGCGGGCCGTCGGCCGTGTCGACCAGGCCGGCATACAACAGGCCGCGGTACGGCGTGCCCCGGTCCGCCATCTCGGCGAGTACCGGCCGGAACACCACGTCGATCAGCGGATCGGCGTCCGCCCGCGTGAACGTCGGCACCGGCGCAAACGCGCCCATGCCTCCGGTGTTCAGCCCGGTGTCGCCGTCTCCCACTCGCTTGAAGTCCTGCGCGGGGGTGAGAAGCACCGCCTCGGTGCCGTCACAGACCGCGAACACGCTGCGTTCCGGACCGTCGAGGAACTCCTCGATGACGACCTGTGCCCCGGCGTCACCGAACACCCGGCGCACGAGCGCGTCGTCGACCGCGTCGCGTGCCTCCGCCAGGTCGTCAGTGATCCGCACACCCTTGCCTGCCGCGAGTCCGTCGGCCTTCACGACGTAGGGCGGCGCGAACCGTTCGAGCGCCTCGTGGGCATCGTCGCGGTCGTACGTCGCGACGTACCCGGCGGTCGGCACACCCGCAGACTGCATCACGTCCTTGGCGAAGGCCTTGGACCCCTCGATACGGGCAGCAGCAGCCGACGGGCCGAACACCGGGATCTCGCGGCGACGCAGTTCGTCGGCCGCCCCGGCGACCAGTGGTCCCTCCGGACCGATGACCACCAGCGACGCGTCGACTGACTCGGCGACCCGAGCGATGGCCACGGGGTCCGTGACGTCGACCGGCAGGTTCGTGCCGAGACCGGCCGTTCCGGGGTTGCCCGGTGCGGTGACGACCTCTCCGACCGACGGGCTGGCGGCGAGCCGCCACGCGATCGCGTGCTCGCGGGCGCCGGCTCCGACGACCAGGACGCGGTCGCCCATGGTCAGCCCCGGCTTGCGGGCACGAGCGGGACGTCGCGTCGCACGAGCGTCTGCGACCGCTTCGGGCCGATCGAGACCCACGTCACCGGCGCGTGGGCGTGTTCCTCGATGGCGTCCACGTAGTCGCGAGCCTCACGCGGCAGATCCTCGTAGCGCTCCACCTCGGAGATGTCGTCTCCCCAGCCGGGCAGGTCCTCGTAGACGGGTTCGGCATGGTGGACGACTGACTGGTGCGGGGGGAACTGCTCGTAGGTGGCGCCGTCGTGGGTGTAGGAGGTCGCGATGCGCAGGGTGTCGAACGCACTGAGCACGTCAAGCTTGGTCAGGAACAGGTCGGTGAACCCATTGACCCGGTTGGCGTAGCGCGCGAGCACGCCGTCGAACCAGCCGACCCGCCGCCGCCGTCCCGTGGTGGTCCCGTACTCCCCACCGATCTCACACATGCGTGCGCCGACGTCGTCGAAGAGTTCGGTGGGGAACGGCCCTGCGCCCACTCGGGTCACGTACGCCTTGGTGATCCCGATGACGCGGTCGACGTGGCGCGGCCCGAGGCCCGCCCCGGTCAGTGCGCCACCGGCCACAGGGTTCGACGAGGTCACGAACGGGTAGGTGCCGTGGTCGAGGTCGAGCATCGTGCCCTGTGCGCCCTCGAGGATGATGTGGCGACCGGCCTCCAGCGACGTGTGGATCAGTTCGGTGGTGTCGGCCAGCAGTGGCGCGAGGCGCTGCGCGTACCCGAGGTACTCGTCGGCGATCTCGTCGAGCTGCATGGGCAGACGGTTGTAGATGCGCGTCAGCTGTTCATTCTTGTGGATCAGGACCGCCTCGAGCTTCTGGCGGAAGATCTTCTCGTCGAACAGGTCCTGGAAGCGCAGTCCGACACGAGCGGCCTTGTCGGCGTACGCCGGCCCGATGCCCCGACGCGTGGTGCCGAGGTTCGCCTTGCCGAGTCGCCGTTCGATCAGCAGGTCGAGTTCCCGGTGGAACGGCATGATGAGATGGGCGTTGCCCGACACCTTGACCCGCGCGAAGGCCTCCAGCCCGCGGGCCTCCAGTCCGTCGAGCTCCTCGAGCATGACCCTGGGGTCGAGCACGACCCCGTCGGCGACGACGGGCGTGACGTGCCGGTAGAGGATCCCCGACGGGATGAGGTGGAGCTTGAAGACCTCGTCACCGACGATGACGGTGTGGCCGGCGTTGTTGCCGCCCTGGTAGCGCACGACGAGGTCGGTGGTGTCGGCCAGCATGTCGGTGGCCTTGCCCTTGCCCTCGTCTCCCCACTGGGCGCCGACGATGATGGTCGCGGGCACGCGTCGTCCTTCGCTGCGTGGCCGCTGAGAGGCGAAACACGCGGTCATGATGGCGGAGCGCGACGTCTCCGATGGCCGGACCTGGCCACCGTCGGGTGACCCTACCGCGCGTCGCCGTCCTCCGTGACCTCCGCGCGGACCGCACGTGTTCCGCCGGTCACCAGCAGCACGCCCCCGATGACGATCAGCAGCGCGGGCAGCAGCCAGCGCAGGTCACCGAGCGACAGCGTCAGGGCGTCCACGAGGCCGATCGTGGCGATGGCGACGAACAGGATCCCGAACACGAGGGACAGTACGTCGAGTGGGTGGCGGGTCATCAGCGGACCTCCGCGGTCGTGAGGGTCATCGGGTGGTCGAGGGCCTGTGGGTCGGACTCGGGGGCGCGTTCCGCCGGCGGAGCATGCACCGGGTCCTCGTGATTCGAACGGACCGTCACCTGACCGACACCGAGCTCGACGTCGATGCTCAGCAGCTCGGAGCCGTTGCCCGTGTCGACACGCAGGTCGCGTTCCACGCCCAGTCCGCCCACGACGGTGTCGTCGAGTCGGACCTGGCCCACGCCCACGGCCACGTGGATCTCCGCGGTGACGTCGCCGGGCAGAAGGACCTCCACGTCGCCCGCACCGACCTCGACGGACAGCTGCGTGTCCCGGTCGACGTCGACGTCTCGCAGGTCGAGCACGAGCTGCCCGGCGGCGAGCCGGTGGGTCTCGTCCAGTTCCTCGAGCGAGGCCGGAGCGACCCGCACGTCTCCCGCGCCCTCGCGCAGGTCCAGATCCAGCGCGGCGAGGCCGACCGGACGCACGAGTTCGATGGCGAGCACGAGGGGCAGGAGCAGCACGCCGACCGCGATCAGCCACCGGGCGCGTCCGACGAAGGCTCCCACGAGGAGCCCGATGCCGACGACGAGCAGGGCCGCGGCGACCACGTGTCCAGCACCGATCGACCCGATGCCGGCGATCGAGAGCATCCACAGCAGGCCAGCGGCCATCGTCGCCACGCCGAGCGTGACACGACCGAGCACATCCGATGCGCGTGGCGTCACGGGTGGCGGGGACCACGGCTCGGGCGGCATCCCGTCACCGGGCGTGGCCGTCACGCTCGGTGACGACGTGACGGTCTGGTCGTTCGCATCGTCGGGGTCATGGGTGGTCACGGCGAGCTCCTGTCGGACGGTGGACGTGGGATCGGAGGTTCCGACCGGGGCACTCGGAGCACCGGACGGTGGTGGGGTGACGCGTCGGCGTTCCCCTGACTGCCACAGCGCCACCCCGAAGGCGATCAGCAGCCCCGCGAGCACCACCTCGCGTCCGAACATGCTCCCGAACACCCAACCGGGGCCGAACGGACTGCTCAGCAACCACACCGCACCGACCACCAGCAGGGCCACACCCGCCCAGAAGCTCGCGTCCCGGCGGGTGGCGGGACCCGCGACCCCTGCCTCCGCAGGATCTGCGGTCCGGTCGGGTCCGCCCGGGTCCGTCCCGGTGGCCGCGGACGACAGACCTCGCGCCAGGGGTGGCTGCGGATCGTCGTCGGAGGGCACGATGAGCACTGCGGCGACGTAGGCGACGAGTCCGAGCCCCTGGGTCACGAACGTGATCACGACGATCAGGATCCGCACGATCGACACGTCCATCCCGAGGTGATCGGCGAGTCCGGCAGCCACGCCCCCGAGGATGCGACCCTCACGCGGGCGGCGCAGGGGGCCCCGCGTCCCACCCTGTGGCGTGTCGGTCCGGGGCGCCCCGACCTGCGGCGTGTCGGCGGGTTCGTCGGTCATCGTCGTCCACTCCGTGCTGCTCGGTGTGCCGGGTGTCGGCGGACGCCCAGCGGTCGAGGGCATCATGCGGCCAGTCCCCGCGATCCGACATCAGGGAACCCCCTGACGTGACCCTGATCCCCTCCGGGGTGCGGTCGGGCACCGACGGTGGAGCCCGGGCGGGTCCTGTGCGACCATTGCCGGTATGGAACCCACCACCCGGACGTCCGGCGAGAACGGTGCAGGATCCCGTCTGCAGCGCACGGTCGACGACCGGGTCGTGGCCGGTGTCGCCGGCGGGATCGGTACACGCCTGGGCGTCGATCCGGTGCTCGTGCGCATCGGGTTCGTGGTACTGGCCTTCGCCGGCGGCTTCGGCCTGCTGCTCTACGGGGTGCTGTGGGCACTGCTGCCGACCGAGCCCCCCGACACCGAACGCCGGGTGCGTCCGGCCACGACCCAGCAGGGTGTCGCCCTCGCGCTGGTGCTGCTCGGACTGCTCCTGCTGCTGCGTGGACTCGGGCTGTGGTCCGGTGACGCCGTCGTGGTGCCCGTGCTGTTCGCCGCCACCGGGTCGGCAGTCGTGTGGGCCCGGGGCGACGACGACGAGCGTGCCCGGTGGTCGGCCGCCACCCCGCAACTGCGCCCCGGTGCCGCCGTCCCAGCGAGCGCCCCGGTGTCCCC